>MNZY01000088.1 GCA_001873845.1 Candidatus Altarchaeum sp. CG2_30_32_3053
CTGCTGTAATTAGACTGATGAGCCACCTCTTTTATATTAAATTTTTCATAAATAAATTTAAAATACAAATATAAATTTAAAACAAAAAATTTTAAGTTATAAATTTTATAATCAAAAATATTATTTATTGAAATTTTTATTTAATCTTCAAAATTCAATTGATAATTTACAAAAATATATGAAGCATACTTTCATATGGCACATAACCTCTAAATATTAAAATCTGTTTTAAAAATTAGGATTACAGATTAAATTTTTGAACAGAATGTTGATTTTGATTTACTACAGGCGATGTATTGAATTTTGAGGGAGTTAACCAAAGATGATAAAAATTTATCTTGAAATATGCTAAACATATTGTCCTCATTTATTCAAAAATTCTTGTCTTTTTTATATCCTTTTCAATCTTTTCAACATCAAAAATATATCGGTTTAAAATTTCATCTATAAATTTCTCTATTTTTGCATTATCAATATCTTTATCCTCTTTGAAACATTCAAAATTTTCAAGTGCAACCGTTTCAACATCGGACGGTGTCCCCTTTGTTGTTAAATTTATTCCAAAATGTATTTTTTGCACCTCGCCAACTGTTACTATACTTACGCTCAGCTTTTTTCCATCAACATACAAATCACTGCCTTTTCTTTCTGCATCTACATTGTATTTTTGTAAAATTTCTTTAACCACGACGCAAAAAATCCGCTGCCGGCAATATGCCAGCTGTATATCATTACTATCATAATGCTCAATTAAGAAATGAACTGCTTTATCTGTTTTGATTGCTTTGTGGTCTCTCAAATCGTCCCAATCAATCATATTTTCAGATTTCACATCCATACTTCCTATCATAACAACGATATTATCATCAGAAATACTAAATTTTTCCCTTGCCCAAAATGGTTTTATCTGACTTCCGTCATAATTATTATAAATTTTAAGGATTTTCATTTTTATATGTTTGCTCACCTATCATTCCATAAACAAATTCATTAAAGTTTTTTACATTGTTAAATTTTTACATTGTTAAATTTCTCCACCCAGATACAGAAATTTTTGAGATATTCATCCTCTGAAAGCAGAATGATATTGGTATCCTTATCTTTGTTCTTATTATTTTTATTTTTGTTTGTTTCTCTTGTCATGGATAAATAAACAGATATATCCTCAAATCCGAATTCTATGAAACATTCTGGTTTTTTCCCGCTTTTACAATCGTATCTTTTTTCTCTATCTTTGTGTCAATTATTGTGTCTTTATTCACATCATATTCACAAATATTTCTAAAGAAATACCCGGACGCTTCCATTAATTCACAGTAGTATTCTCCTTTAAAATAATGATTTTCAATTATGTCAGTAACCTCTGCCAAAACATAAGGCGTAACAAAAATTTCCCTGTTTTTTAACTTCCCTGCAAAAAATTCTTTAAAATATCCACTCAAAATTCCTGTTTCTTTCTTATATGCATTTAATTGCGCTGATAACATGTTATTAAAGGTGTTATAACCTATTAGCACGATGGAAAAATTAAAACAACACACAATAACATAAGTTTTACCTTCAAAAGTGTAAGTTAAAAAATCACATATACAAATACGGCAACCCAAACGATTCACTTGTCATTCAAAAAATTTTCAAAAAGATTTATTTTCCTTTTAATCGTAATTATATTTGTTATTTATGAATTTAGGAGTAAGGATTAATTTAATTAATTATAAGTCTTCTTTTTCAATACGATTATTGGAAAGCATGGTTTCAATTTCAGGCGAAAATCTTTTATTAGGTGCAATGTCGCATTTTTTGTCAGGTTAAGATAAGTCAATACAGAAATAATTTCCTGCTGATGTTTGTTTATTAAGTCCGAAAAATGACTCAGCATATAAGTATAATCACCCACATACGCAAACTCTCCCCGAATAACCTATAAGTCCATTTTCTCATCAAAATTTCATGTTGCTGAAATAAGGCCCGTTCCTTTACCTAATATTTCATGCACAAATTCAGTAATTACTTTAATTACCTCTTTTTTGGATAACCCAATCATCTGCCCGGACATTTTGCTTTTCATCAGTCCACCTTCACTATCACAGTTGTTTTTTTTGCTCTGTTATAGACTTTTTGATGCTTTTTGCTGCATACTTTACACTTTAAAATAAACAGAACCCTCTTTGCCGTTTTAAAGACCGGCTTTTTTGGAGTTCTCGCCATTCCTCCGTATCCCTTTTTAATTTCCCTGAATTTTCTCGTTCCTTTGCTGTTATACCTTGTTTCACCCTTTCGGTTAAGAGTCAATACATGCTCTGTATGAGCATTACAAAATGGACAATGTGCCATCACTTTTTCCGGGACTTTCATTTTAAATTTTGAGTATTTTGATTATTTTATTGTTTTAAATTTTATATTAAATTTCATATTAAATTTTACTTTAATTTTACACAAACTAATTATAATTTCAAAGAAAAATTATGAAATGAAATATAAATAATGCAGAAAATAATGCAAAAAATAATGCAAATTACGGCTTAAATTTTTAAGATGAAGCTTGTTTCATTGTTTTCAGGAGGAAAGGACAGCACAATAGCAACATACAAAGCAATAAAGGCAGATAATGATGTAAAAATTTTACTTTCGTTTGTTCCGGATGAAGAAAGTTATATGTTTCATTATCCCAACATAAAATTTGCAAAAATTTCTGCGGAAGCGATGAATATCCCCATAATAATGAAGGAATCAGGCAAAGACAAAGAAAAAGAAATAGATGATTTAAAAACAGAAATTTCTGCCTTAAAAAATGACTGCGGGCTTGATGGTGTTTGTGTCGGTGCGGTGTCGTCAAATTATCAGTATAGCAGAGTAAAGAAAGTCAGCGATGAGTTAAATTTAGAGGTATATGCACCTTACTGGCAAAAAAGTCACGGAAAATTAATAAGAGAGGCAATAAATTTAAACTTTAAAATTTTAATTGTAGGTGTTTATGCAGACGGATTTGATGAAAGCTGGCTCGGGAGAGAACTGGATTTGAAGGCGTTAGATGACCTGAAAAAACTTGAAGAAAAATTCCACATAAACATAGGTGGAGAAGGGGGAGAATATGAAACATTCGTATTAGATTGTCCTTTATTCAGAAAGAGAATAGTAATTGATGAAGCAGAGAAAATTTGGGGTAAAGTAAGGGGAGAATTATTGATAAAAAAAGTCCGGCTGGCTGATAAATTTTAAAATTTTCCGCTGCATAAGACATTTCTTAATGGAGGAAGTGTCTTATATTTGTAAATACCATAGCAATATTATGTTCGTTGCATGCCTCAATTACTTCCTTATCTCTTATAGACCCGCCCGGCTGAATTACAACTGAAATTCCTCCATTTGCCGCTTCATCTATTCCGTCCCTGAAAGGAAAGAATGCATCCGATGCCAAAACAGAACCATAAGTTAGTCCGTTATCTTCATTATTACATTTATTTTCATTTGCCTTCATTATAGAAATTTTAACTGCATCAACCCTGCTCGTCTGTCCCGAACCAATTCCGACAGTGTGATTGCTTGTCTCATCGCTTTTTGCCAAAACAATTGCATTTGACCGGACATGCTTGACAACCTTTTCTACAAAGACCATTGCCTTGTATTCTTCACCGGTTGGTTTTTTGTTTGTCACAACAGGTAAATTTTTCAGTTCATCAGGTGTCAGATGCCTTTTGTCTTCATCCTGAATCATAAATCCGCCTGAAAATTTTCTTATGTTGTATTCCCCTGAACTTAACCCGCCCGCATCCTTCTTCAGTATTCTCAGATTTTTCTTTTTTTTCAATATGTTTATAGCTTCATCCTCATAGTCTCCTGCAATTATACATTCAAAAAAAATTTTATTCAGTTCATTGGCGATATATTCTGTAACCCTTCCGTTAAATCCGAATATTCCTCCGAAAGCTGACTTTGAATCACATTTATAAGCAAGTTTGTATGCTTCGTCTAAATTTTTTCCGGATGCAACACCACAGGGAATTGTGTGCTTGATTACACAGCATGACGGTTCTTTAAATTCTCCGACAACATTTAACGCCAGATTTAGATCAAGGATATTGTTGAAAGAAAGTTTTTTACCTTCATAAATAACCGAATCAAGTAAGAAATTTTTATCAATATTGCCTGTTTTATAGACCGCTGCATTCTGATGAGGATTTTCCCCGTATCTCATATCATAGATTTTTTCCCCGAATATAAAAAATTTATTGCCAAATCCGTTTTCAAATCTCTTTGAAAAGTAATTATGAATAGTAATATCATAGTCGGACACATAAGCATAAGCCTTCACGCATAATTTTTCCCTGACCGCCAGAGAAATTTCTCCGTTGTTACTGATTTCATTGCCAGCCATCTCATAGTCAAGCGGGTTAACAACAACCGCAACATTTTTATAATTTTTTGCCGCTGCACGAATCAGACAAACCCCTCCGATGTCTATGTTTTCAATTGCATCATCAACAGAATGTTCCTTGCTTATAACTTCTTTAAAAGGATATAAATTTACAACAACTAAATCAATCGGCAGGATGTTGTGCTTTTTTATTTCTGATATGTGTTCTTCATTATTTTTATTAGCCAGCAGTCCTCCGAATATTGCAGGATGCAGGGTTTTAACCCTTCCGTTTAAAATTTCCGGAAATTTTGTTATGTCTGAAATTTCTTCAGCACACACATCATTTTCTGCTAGCAGCTTTGCTGTTCCGGATGTTGAAATTATTTTGTAGCCGGCATTTCTAATACCTTTGGCAAAATTTACTATACCTTGCTTATCATAAACACTTATGAGGCATACTTTTGTATTCATTTTTAAAACATATAAAAATTAAATATGGAAATAAAATATTTAAAAAATTTGTAACTACTCAGCCACCCTAAAAAATACGCTCACTTCGTTCGTGTATTTACAAAATGTTCAGAACATTTTGTAAGATTGAAATATACATTCGCTTTCCACCTGCCTGACTCCCGCATGGTTTGACATCAGATTCACACTTGGGGCAAACAATGCTATCCTTTTGTAACCCATTAGCACGAAAAAAATAACGAAAATGAAGGTCAATGCTGTGAGTTTGACCTCAAAAAGTCCAAGTTAACTATTGGTAAAGTAAAAATATTTAAAAACAAGATAGAGTAATCGTATTATTTTGTTAACTTGGAATTTTTAAAATTTTCAGCAAATAAATTTTCAGAAAAACAGCGTGCGGTAAAGGGCAAATATAAAAAAATTAGAAAAAATATCTGTTTTTTTAGTGCTTAATTTTCGTGCTAATAGGGCATAAAATAAAT
>MNZY01000089.1 GCA_001873845.1 Candidatus Altarchaeum sp. CG2_30_32_3053
CCGAACCATAAAACCCTCAATATTCTCCACTTTTAAAGTGGTTCTATTTACAAAATCAAGCTTTTTCATTTTGATTACTTACATAATAATATATATTAGATATATATCATTAAATAAATAAAACTTTTGAACGACAAGAAACTTATTTTAAAAAACAGAAGGATTTTTATAAGAAGAGTTGCATTCTCTTACAACTTGTTGAAAAACCAAAGGAATTTGTTTCAAATTTAGCATTAATTGGCGTCTATGCATTTAAAAAGGAAATTTTTGATGCCTGCGATGCAATAAAACCATCATGGAGAAATGAACTGGAAATTACTGATGCAATTCAGTGGCTTATAGAAAATAAATTTAAGGTTCCTGCAAAGATTACCGACGGATGGTGGAAGGATACGGGAAAGTCTGAGGATATGATTGATGCAAACCGCCTGATTTTAGACTCTTTAAAGGAACAAAATTTAGGGAATGTTGAAAATTCAAAGATTGAAGGAAGGGTTTTTATTGATAAGGACACAAAAATTTTAAACTCCACAATCAGAGGGCCCATAATTATAGGAAGAAATTGCGAGATTAATGAGTCATACATAGGACCATACACAAGTGTTGGAAATTTTTGCAAATTAAAAAATACGGAGATTGAGAATTCAATTGTTTTGGATAAAGCAGAAATTTCAGATGTTAAAAAGATTTATGACTCTTTGATTGGGAAGGAGGTAAAAATTTTTAAAAAACAAACAATTCCAAAAGGAAAAAAATTTGTCGTCGGAGACAGATCCGTTTTGGAGATCTGAAATTTTAGATTATTTTAGATTATTTTTAAGCAAGATGCAGTTGAGTGCCAGATAAAAGTAGGGTGATGAGTTAATCCGTAACGTTATTTATTTAATAAGAAAAATCTAATTAAGTAAACAAACTACTTTTTATTTGATTAAAAATCAATTAATTATAAGATAAAAAGTGTCCTTAATTTATATGCAACGTAACCAGTTAAATTCCCATGTATTTTATAAGGGTAGTATAAAAAATATATTTACATAAAAAGCACATAAAAATGAATGATTTAGAAAAGTATTTCAGGGAAAACAAAACTAACCTAATCGACAAATGGATTCATTATTTTGGTATTTATGATAGGCATTTTTCACGCTTTAGAAATAAGCCTGTTGTGATAGTTGAAATTGGTGTTTTTCATGGGGGAAGTTTGAAAATGTGGAAGAACTATTTTGGTAAAGAAGCTAAAATTTATGGTATTGATATTAATCCTAAATGTAAAGCTTTTGAGGAGGAAAATATTACTATTTTTATTGGTTCACAATCCGATAGGAAGTTTCTGAAGGAGTTTGTGAAATCCATCCCGCCGATTGATGTTTTGATTGATGATGGCGGGCATACGATGGAACAGCAAATTGTAAGTTATGAAGAGTTGTTCGATCAGATTAAAGATGACGGAGTTTATCTATGCGAAGATTTACATACGTCATATTGGATAGCATACGGGGGGGGCTATAAAGGAAGAGGAACCTTTATAGAATACAGCAAAAATTTTATTGATTATTTGAATGCATACCACTCAACGCAACGAGCCTTAAAGGTAAACAACTTCACTAAATCAGTTGATTCCCTTCATTATTATGATAGTTTATTGGTTATAGAAAAGAAAAAAAGAGGGGAACCTTACAGTGAATCTACTGGGGAATTTCAGTATGAAGATGCTCCAATCAAACAAAACAGTATCGAAAGAAGCAAACTTATTTGTTTGATAGCAATCAATAAAGTGCTTCAGTTTTTTCGATTACCCGGATTTATACTTAAATAAAAAAATAGTGCAAAAATACGGGGTTCACTATAATGATAAATTTTTGAAACGTGAACATTAGTGAATTAAAAAGTGACGTGCTGAATAGTTACGAGAGTTTTTTGTAACTCAATATCTTATTATTGGAATTAAAAAATGAAAATTGCCGGCGTAATTGTTTTGTATAATCCAAATGAAGAGGTTATTGATAATATCAGATCTTATCTTGAGGACATAGAAATTTTATATGCAGTAGACAATTCAGAAACAAAAAAAGATGAAATCATTAAAAAAATCGAATCTTTTAACAAAATCGTTTATATTGATAACAATGGGAATCAGGGTATGTCTGCAGCTTTGAATATTGCTGCACGGTTGGCAATACAAAACGGATATGATTGGCTTTTAACGATGGATCAAGATAGCATGTTTTTAGGTGAAAACAACATTTCTAAAATGATTCAAGCTACTCAGGTTTATAATAAAATTGCCATTATATCCTCATTTTGCGTTACGATAAGTACGGAGTTTACTCCTATTCTCAATAAAAATAATTTTTCTATGGTTTCAGGTGCAATAACTTCTGGAAGCTTACTAAATTTGAAGGTGTATCAAGAAATCGGAGATTTTAATGAGGATTATTTTATTGATTGTGTGGATAGTGACTTTTGTCTAAGAGCAATGTTTAATGGGTACTTAATAGTTCGATGTAATACAGCAATGTTAAAACATGATATAGGCGATCCAAAAAAACAGATAATTGGATTTACAAGCAATCATCCACCTATCAGAAGATATTATATGACGCGGAATACATTGTATACTATGTATTTTTATAAAAATATTTTTCCTGATTTTTTTGGAATACAAAAATACATTTTTTTTGTAAATATTGTAAAAATAATCCTTTATGAAAAACAAAAGATAAGCAAACTATTAATGATGTGGCGAGGCTATAGAGATTTCAAAAAGGGAATAAAAGGCAAATACAAAAAATGAACCCTAAAACTTACATTATAATTCTCAACTACCAAACTTGGGCAGATACAATCGAGTGTCTGGAAAGTGTTCTGAGAAATGATTACCTAAATTATCAAATAATTGTTATAGATAATAACTCACCAAATGACTCTATGCATTACATTAAAGATTGGGCTGATGGAAAACTATATGTTCGGCCAGAACCGGAAAAATCAGATAACTCTTTAAGGCACCTATCTCATCCACCATCGTCAAAGCCATTGCCTTATGTTTTTTATACTAAAGAGGAGGCGGAAAAAGGCGGAAATAAAAATTTAGAATTAAAATGTAAAAATCCATTAATTCTAATTCAAACGAATTATGATGGCGGTTTTGCTTTTGGCAGTAATGTAGGTATAAAATACGCTTTGGCTAAAGATGATTTTGAGTACCTGTGGCTTTTAAATAACGACACAGTTATTGAAAGAGATAGTCTAACCAAATTAGTTGAAAAATTTCAAGAATATAAAAAACATAAGAAAAAGGTTGGTATGATTGGCTCAAAAGTTTTATTCTATCGCGATCCCAATATAATAAATGCCGCAGGCGGTGGAACATATAATAAATGGTTTGGAGTCGGTAAACTGTTAGGTACTTTCCAAGAAGATAAAGGACAGTACAATGTAAGTGAATTAAAGATAGAAAGCGTTTACGGAGCAAGTTGTTTTTTAAGAAAAGATTTTATACATGAAATTGGAATTATGTGTGAGGATTACTTCTTATATTATGAAGAAGAAGATTTGGCATTTAGAGGTAAGCAAAAAGGCTGGCAGTTAGGATACTGCTGGCAAAGTAAGGTTTATCACAAACAAGGATTAAGTATTGATTTAAACTCAAAAGAAGAAGATAAAAGTGAATTTGCGGATTATTATTGGTTGAGAAATAGGATTGTGTTTACCAAGAAATTTTTTCCAACGTATCTTTTGAGTGTATATTTAGGGTTTATTGGGGCAATATTTAATAGGATTAGGAGAAAGCAATACAAAAGAATAAAATTGATATGGAAAATACTGAAGAGTTAAATTCAAAATAAATAGTCCCCATAAGCGCAGGTTATTTATAATTTTTTTATTTAATTTGATTTTTTTTAAGTACAGGATTATATTTAAGTGCACCATCATAATACTCTTTTCTGTAATCTTTGTTATGTATAAATTTTAAGAAAGAGATAAAATAATAAAAAAGGAATCCGGTAAAAGCATTAAACTCATATATCCATGTTATGCAAAATAAAAAATATTTTTGGTAAAGATTTAAATCACTTTCAGATGTTATTCCACGTACTTTAGCAAAATATCCGTGAACATTTAAAAACATTTTTAAAACTTTTGAAAAGAAAATTAGTATAATATCTGATTTTTTCTGAGATTTCAAGTAAAGGTCAGTATCTTTTCTCATAAGTCTATGATGAAATAACACTTTATTAACAATATAAAAATCTCCCTCGAATATTAGTCTAAATGATACGAGAGTATCTATTGCGTATGTACCTCTATTCAATCTATTTTTTCTTTCAAAATTGATAGGCAAATGAATTTTTTTTATAACAGAGGTTCTCATTAAGCCGTACATGAGATGGACATCCATATCTTTACTCAAAAATTTAAGCACTTTTTTGAATATTGTTCCTTTAGGAAAAATACCGTTATAATAAGGACCTGTTTGTATTGAATTTCCATTTTTGTCTATTTCATCTTTAATACAAGAAGCAAGAACTACTGATTTATTATTATCCAATACTCTAATCATCTCTGAAATATAAGACGGTTCCCACAAGTCATCATAAGAAGCCCACATAAAATATTCTCCACTTGATTCATCTAAAACAAAACTGAAATTTTTGTCAGATCCGATGTTCTCTTTTTGTTTTATGTATTTTATTCTTCTATCTTTTTTTATATACTCTTCGCAAATTTTTTCCGTATTGTCTGTAGATGCGTTGTCAGATATAATAATTTCAAAATCTTTAAAATCCTGAGCTAAAAGCGAATCTAACGCCAATTTTATAAAATCTTCACCATTCCAAACAAGAATTCCAATACTTACTTTTGGTTGTTTATTTTCCATCTCAATCTTCTATGCATTTTAATAACATTTATTGCTCCATCGGTCGTTAATAATTTTTTTATTTACTTCTATTATCTTTTGGAGTATCAACTATGGGTAGATTTTTATATTTAGTATTCTTAAAATGAACTCTCTCCGGGGCAGAGCCCCGGAGTATCGCGCCGACTTACGTCGGTAATTTACTGTTTGCTACGCAAACATAATATATGATTGACAAGTTGTAATAAAATTAAAATTTTATGGAAAAATTTCTAAAATGTTGTTGAAAAATTTCACGTTTTAGAATCGAGACATAAAATCAAAAAAGCATTTAGTTGTTGAACCTTTTTTGTTTTATTTAATGCCTTTCCTAAAAATTATTTTTTTTGTGCAAGGCATATTTTATCCCTTTTTTTTCACTATTTTCTTGTATTATATCCTCTGTGAACTGGGTTGTATGATATGAACAGAAGT
>MNZY01000091.1 GCA_001873845.1 Candidatus Altarchaeum sp. CG2_30_32_3053
CCAACTCACCAGCAAGATTTGATATATCTGTACCATAATATCCGTACCCTTTTTTTTGTATGTTTTTTAGATATAAAAACACACAATCTTTTTGAATTTTCATAAAATAAATGAAAATTCAGTGATAAAAAAGTTACATTCATGGGAATTTTATCGGTACAACTTATAATGCGGGCGATTTTGAATAAATTCATAAAGAACATGGAAAGGTGAAAATGAATGGCTGATATGTCAGTCCTTATAATACCCACATCCTCCATCAAATCCTTAAATTGAAATAGCAGCATTATTGGGATAAAAAAGAACATTCCTCCATTTTCAACCCTAAATTCTTCTGTTGGTTTTTCAGTGTTGGATTCTTCAGTATCTTGTGGTCTGTTGTTTGTTTCATTCAACTGGAAAATCGTATTGTTATCCTCGTTTATTTTCCCGATTTGTGGGCGTTTTTTTTAAAGTTGCCCTGCTTTTTCAACAAGCGTTCAACATTTCTCGCAGACATATCAATGCCTTCCTTTTTGAGATCGTCTTCAATATCATAAACACTTTTATTCTCGGTTCTAAGTGCCAATATCCTTTCTACAACCTTATCTTTTGCTTTTGATGGTTCTTTCGGACCAGGAGGATTATCGAGTAAACCTTTAATGCCTTCTTCATCAAACCTCTTCAAAGCACTGTAAAAGGTGGGTCGGGAGTATCCAAATTTCTCAGTCACTTTGGTTACTTTGAGCCCATCTACTTTATGCGCTCTGATCATTTCATACTTCCTTTGCGCGGAACTATTTGTATCAAAAAAGTCGTTTTCATTGGCCATATACTCAAATGTTGTTGCTTTCATTTTGTTGTTGATAATACATAATATTATACCTATTAGGATTTTGTATATAAAAATGTTAAGTCATTTTTGTCGTTTTGAAGTAAGACGAAATAATGGAAAAATTGTAGATTCCATAAATCTTGCATTTTTTTGTAATATATAACGGTAATAAATCTTTTGTTGGATTATAGATAAGATTATATGTTTCAAAGAAAACGCAAAATTTTGTTTATATTTCAAAAAAAATAAAAAAATGTGCTACATAGGTGCATAATCGATCAAAATAGTCAACTAGAAAATGGCGTCAAAAACCCTGATTATAATGTTCTATTAATGCGGTCGTTTATAGAGAAAAAACATACTTATTATAGTACAAGCAAATTTACTGTATGTTTAAAAAACGAGCCCGCCGGGATTTGAACCCGAGTCGTTCGCTCCGAAGGCGAACAGTATATCCAAGCTAGCCCACGGGCCCAAAAATTAAGACAAAATTTTGCTGCGATTTTAATTATATATAAATCCATTAAAATTCCATTAAATATTAATAAATCCATTAAAATTCCATTAAAATAAATCCATTAAAATTCCATTAAAATTCCATTAAAAAATCCATTAAAATTCCATTAAAAAATCCATTAAAAAATCCATTAAAAAATCCATTAAAAAATTTAGTTTTGTTATAATTTAAATCTAAATCATGCAAACAGCCATAAAAATAAAAGAGAGCAGCGTCGAAATTTCAGTTCCCGAAAATGAAAAACTTTCAGGCAAAATCCCGTTTTTTAATCCCGTAATGAAATTTAACAGGGACTTTTCAATAGCCATCGCAAAAATTTTTAATGTCCGGCGATTTCTTGACGGATTGTCTGCCTGCGGAGCACTTTCAATACGAATGAAGAAAGAAATCAAAGATATTGAGGTTAATGCCAATGAAATAAGCGATGAGACAATAAAATTTTTACAGCAAAATAAAGAGAATAATAATGCAGATATTATCATCCGCAACAGGGACTTAAATTTATTGCTGAATGAGGACGCAAATTTTGATTTTATAGATATTGACCCTTTTGGTTCGCCGGTGCAGTTTTTATCAAATGCACTGTTGAATGCAAGGCATAATACAATAATAGGAATTACTGCAACTGATTTAGGAACATTGTGCGGGATATTTGGGGATGCGTGTATCCGGAGATATTGGACATTTTCCTCAAAAACCGACTTTGACAAGGAATTCGGGCTGAGAAATTTAATCGGTTATGTTGCAAGAGAGGCGGCAAAATACGAGGTTGGAGTAGAAATTTTATTTTCTTATTATTTCCACCACTACTTTAAGGTTTATTTCAGGGTCAAAAGGTCAAGAAGCCGTGCAGATGAGATGTTGAAAAATTTAAATTTTCTTTTATACTGCGACAAATGTGCGGGCAGGAAATATTCTGACATTGCAGATGCTAGCATAACCGGAAATTTTTGTGGGTGCGGAAAACTTAAAATTTTAGGGCCTTTATGGAATGGTAAATTTGCAGATGTGTCTGTTTGTGATTTGCTTGGCAAGGAAGTCAAAGAGAAAACAGAGCAGAAAATTTTGACACTTGTTAAAGGCGAACAGGAAATACCGATTCCATATTATGATTTACATAAATTCTGCAAAATTAATCGTTTGCAGGTTAAAGGAACAGAAGATATAATAAAAATTGCCGGTGAAAACGGATTAAAAACAGCAAGGACTCATTTTGATGGAACAGGGTTGAGATTTAATGGGGATGTAAAGGAACTGGTGAAAATTTTGAAGTAATTTCTTTCTAAAATTAAAATTTTAACATCTCATCGCTTCGTGGAGATTTAAAATTTCTAACGAAATTTAAAATAGGACTGAAAACTTATTTAGAAATAAGTTACGCTAACTATCGTTTGTGTATTTCAAACAAATTTTTAGATCGCTTCGCTCTCATTTCAAAATTTTGTAGATTTTTAAAGATTGAAAATATTGTAGATTTTCAGCATTTCAAAATCTGTTGATTTTGAAAATCACCCCATATCGTTCGGAGATTTTCAAAAATTTAATTCTTGAAAATGAATAAACTAAAATTAAATTGTAACTATTCAGGAGGTGCAAAAATTTACCTTTGAAAATTTCAAAAAATACTAAAAAGTCAAAAAAATACCAATAATTTCAAAAACGAAGTTTTTGAAATATCCGAACAACAGTGAGCGTGTTTTTTGGGTGGTTGAATAGTTACATTAAATTTAAAATTATTTTCTCTGCGCCTCTGTGGTGTTAAACAAATACGTTTTTCAGTATTTCAAAACCTGCGATCACTTCGTTTGTGTATTACAAAATGTTTCAAACATTTGTCACCTTACTATCGTTCGGAGATTTTAAATTTCTAACGAAATTTAAAACAAGATTGAAACCGAAGGTTTCAGTATTTCAAAACTCTGTGATTTGAAAAATGTGTTTTAAAAAATCACGTCGCTGTTGCTCGGTGATTTTCAAAATCTAAATCTCTTGATTTTCAAAATCACCTGACATTCAACGCATATTTTCCGCTTAAAACCCTGACCTTACTTCTTTCTTCAAGTTTCTTTGCGACCTCTGATTTTTCCGGATTTATGATTCCCAAAAATCCGCTGTGTGTCTCGCTTGTCGGAATTTTGCAAACCGGACATCTTTTCACATCATCACCATATATCATAAAACATTTCCTGCACGCTCTGCTTTCACTCATTTTTATTTAATTTATTGTTGATTCATTGTTGTTGATTCATTATTTTTTCTTTTCCTTCTTTTCATCTTTTCCTCTCGGCTCTTCTTTCTGTGACTTACTTTCCTTTTCCTTCATCTTTTCATCTTTTTCATGTATTTTTTTATCTATCTCTATCCATTCATCCTTTCCCAAATACGGCTGTCGCATAGTTAAACCAATTTTGGTATTAAATACATCATCCTTCCAGCTTATTGTAGTGATTCTTGCTTTAACTTCATCCCCGGACATAAGTTTTTTTCCGGTTCCCTTGCCAACTATCATTTTATTTCGGCCGTCATAACTTCCGTAATCGTCAAAAATCTGTGAAATGTGACAAAGCCCGTCAAATGTTCCAATTTCAATAAAAACACCAAAGTCCATAATGCTTCTGACAAACCCTTTAACACATTCAAGGTTTGCAGGAATCTCTGCAACAACAGTAAATCGGACCTCAAAGTACACTCCCCCGTCACCCTGAATTATTTTGCCTTCTCCGACATCATATATTTTTTCAACTGCAACCATTACTCCTTTATTACCCTCTATCTCAAATATTCCTTTTGACAACCCTTTCTCAAGTTCTGAATATACTACTTTTTCAATATCCTCTCCCAATCTCGCTGCAGGAACCCTGACAAAATCCTCCGCGGTTATTAAATAATACATTTTTAAGTTAAATTTTGAATCAGAAATATAAATTACTATTTAGATAATAAATTTTCCGATGTTCTCCACAAATCATAAATTTCATCCGGGGTTAATTCATAAGCCCTCTTTCCAGAATTTCCCAGAATTTTATTTCGCCTGTTAAACATACCCTTAACAAAATTTATAAAATTTTCTTCAGCAGGAAATTTTTGCACGACTTTAACAATTACCGAATTAACATCAGGAACCGGAAAAAATACCTTTCTGTCAATATAGTCCAAAATTTCAACCTCAGATGATGCCTGCACGATTACAGATATTGCCCTGTAGTTTGCCGCCTTTGGTTTTGCTGTTAACTTTTCTGCAAATTCCTTTTGATAAACAAGAATTGCTGTGTTAAATTTATGTGTCAAAATTTTTTCGGTTATTTTGCGAGATATAGAATACGGAAGATTTGCCGTGATTTTGTTAAATTCTGGAAATGAAATTCGGACAGCGTCGCCTTTGATTATGCTAACATTTGCATCTTTAAACCTTTTAATGAGAAAACTGACAAGCTGTTCGTCCCTCTCTATTGCTATGACATTCCTGCATCTTTTTGATAATTCTGCGGTTAAATTTCCCGCCCCTGCCCCAATTTCAAGCACAATTTCATCATCTTTCAGGTCAGCATAATCACAAATTTTTCGTATTAAATTTTTATCAATCATGAAATTCTGGTTCATCGTTGTTTTTTAAATTTTTTTCATTACAAATAATTTTTATGGCCCTGTTGAAAGCATATAATCATGGTTATGTGCCATATAAAAGTAGGCCACTTATATTTTTGTAAATTATCAATTGAATTTTGAAGATTAAATAAAAATTTCAATAAATAATATTTTTGATTATAAAATTTATAACTTTAAAATTTTTTGTTTTAAATTTATTAAATTTATGGTTGTATTTTAAATTTATTTACGAAAAATTTAATATAAAAGAGGTGGCTCATTAGTC
>MNZY01000086.1 GCA_001873845.1 Candidatus Altarchaeum sp. CG2_30_32_3053
CTTTGCGTTTCGAAAATCGCAGGTAAATTTCCTACCCTATGAGTAGTTAGTATAAATTTATGGTGCTGGCCTACTAAAATTGGGATAATTATATATTTGTTTTTTTACTATTATTTTTATAAACATTTTTGAAAACAATGGAAAACCAAAATAAAAAAACGATGTTAGAAGCGAACAGATTACTCTCAAATTAATTAACCCAATTTAAAGGGATGAGCACCAAATTTATATTCTCCTTTATTTGACACCCAACCTTATTGCTTTCTCAGAATTTCGCAAATTTCCTCAACCTTTTTAACAGCAAGTCCTATATAATTTTTCGGATTTAATGCCTGTCTGATTTCATCCTCTGTTAAAAATTTTCTTATTTTTTTATCGGAAAGAAGGACATCTCTGAAATTTATATTGCCTTTATTTACATCGCCTTTGCTTCTGCTTTCATATACCCTCATCGCACATTCCCTGACCAGTTCGTGGGCTTCCTGCCGTCCAAGTCCTTTTTTTGTTAAATTTATCATCAAGCATTCGGACATTATCATTCCGTTTGTTAAATTTAAATTTCTGTCTATGTTTTCAGACCTAAATTCCAGGTTTTTGATTAATTTTATTGCCAAGTTTAAGATATAATCGCTTAAAATGCATATTTCGGGAATAATGATTCGCTCTGCTGAGGAATTTGTCAGATCACGCTCATGCCACAACGGAATATTATCAAGTGATGCAATCGCATTCCCGACGATGATCCTCACTATTCCGCAAATTCTTTCACCGGTTATCGGATTTCTCTTTTGAGGCATTGTTGAAGAACCGACCTGTTTTCCCTTTTCAAAATGTTCGGCAATTTCGTCTATTTCAGTTCTCTGCAAATTTCTGATTTCAACTGCAATTTTTTCAAGTGTTTTCGCAATTAAAGCAAGGTGGATGAAAAATTCTGCATATCTGTCTCTCTGGACAACCTGATTTGAAATTTCAGCAGGAGTTAAATTTAACTGTTGCACGACTTCTTTTTCAATTTTTATCCCTTTATTGCCAAGTGTCGCATAAGTTCCAACCGCCCCGCTGATTTTTCCGACAAGTAGCCGCTTTTTGTATTCATTCAGCCGTTCAATGTGTCTCTGAATTTCCATTGCATAAATTGCAAATTTCATTCCGTAAGTTGTTGGAATTGCGTGCTGTCCGTGGGTTCTTCCAATGCAAACCAGTTGTTTGTTTCTTTCTGCCTGTTCAACCAGGGTCTTTCTTAAATTGAGCAAATCGCTTTCCAAAAATTTCACAAAATCAGCGAACTGCAAGGCATTTGCTGTATCAATTACATCGTTGGAGGTAATGCCGAGATGTATAAATTTTGATGCATCACCTTCACAGACCTCGCTTAGTCCTTTGACTACTGCCATCACATCGTGATTAATTTCGTTTTCAATCTCCTTAACTCTGCATATTCTCACAAAATTTAAATTTGCCTTTTTTTCAACCTCTTTAACAATGCCTTCATCATTTATGTTCCCGGCTTTATAATGGGCTTTAACTAGTGCACATTCAACTTTAAGCATATATTCAAGCCGTTTTTCTTCGTCAAAGATTTCTTTAACTTCTTTCCTTCCATAGCGATATTCTATTGGGTGAATCATTTTTTGAAAAGACCTTATCTTAAAATTTATGTTTGGGCTTGCCCAGATTCGAACTGGGGATCTTCTGCGTGTAAGGCAGACATCATAACCACTAGACTACAAGCCCTTATTTTAAAATTTAAAAAATTTACCAAAAAACAAACTTATGTCAAATTCACAAATATTACCTTAATTTTAAAACAATGTTTGAAATCACCTTATTTTATCCGGAAAATTTCAAATTTTTTCTATCCGGACATTCTGCGCCTGACTTTTACCTTACCTGTTACTTTCGGAAATCTTCTCAAACCATCCCTTTTCCAAAAATTTCTCTATTGTAAGGTCTCTTTCAAATTTTACATCAAACTTAAATTTAAATTTTACATCAGCTATTGCTTTGTATCTCTCAACTTCTTCTGCGCATTTTGAGCAAAGCATTGGATATGGCCGTGAAGGTATTTTCTTACTCTTTGAAAGTTTTTTAACTTTGCGCTGGTCATAAGGCACATTTAATGTTCTTTCACATCTTCCGCATATATGTTTTCCTGTTTTCTTTGGTTTGTAAATTGTAACAACTGTTCCGCCCGGTGCTTTTCTTATCAGTCGTTTTATTGTCGTTGATCTTAATTGTCTGTTTACCATTTTAAAAATTTAATATGAAAAATTTAATACAACTATTAATTTTATACCTTTAATATTTAATACAATTTAAGTAATCTTCCTATGATGAATGAAAAGGGGATCGCAATAAGCAAATACCACCAAAACCATGACAGTTCTATTCCGAATAAAGTTATAACCTTGCCTGCCAGGTGATTTGCTAATTTGAAATTATAGGTAGTGTGTGCACCTGTTGCCTGATTTGATAAAAATTTTGGTGTTATTGCCACCAGCAAGTTTTCTTCCTGGTAATAAGGATTTTTCTCGGGTTCTCTCTTTGATACCGTAACTGTTTCCGCAGATAAAATATAGTCCTTTCCATTTGTATCTTTTGCAAGGCCATTAATTTCAATTTTTGTTCTATCTGCTGACTGATTTGGAATAACTACAATACTAAAATCAACCGTTTGCCCTCCCTTTAATGTTCCATTAAAATAAAAGGAACTGCAATTGTAATGCTGATTTGAATCTGTGTATAGCGGGCAGTTAAAAAAAGCGACATCTTGATTGCTTACACTCATCTCAAAATTAACATCACCTATGCCTCCATAAGTACTAGACATCCACCAGAAGACGAGTATAAAAGGTATAAATGTAATAAGCATCGGCTTTAGCGAAAATTTCATTGAAGACAATGATGATTTCATTAGTTCGCTTTGCAACTCTTTCGCCTTTTTAACATCATTTGCCTTTAATGCTGCCTTTAAATCCGCGCTGAGTGATTTTTGTTTTCCTCTTGCTTCCTTTGCATCCTTTCCCATAGTAAATTTCATTACCAGACTGCTTGCCAGTCCCAATACAATTGCAATTACAAAAATTACAATTCCAGGTTCGGATATTTCAAAAAGTACCATCGTTACATATTAAATTTAAATTTTATGGTTTGACTAAATAACTCTATTTTTTAACTTTTCCTTTCGCTGACAACAAATTACAATTACCTGTTCGTATATTTCAAAAAAACCCATTTTATCTTATGAACCTTATCTTCCTCTTTATTTTTATACTTCCTTTCTTGTTTCTCCTTTTTCTTTTCAGTGCCTTATTAATTTCTCTTATTTCAAGCAGATAGTTAGCTGGCTCTTCGGTTGAAACAAATTCATGCGGAATTTCTTTTCCTTCAGCATCAACAGCCGTTGCTCTCGGAACAGGAACATTAAACTCAAATCCCTTTATTTTTGACATTTCTTTTGTTAAAAGCCAGTAAAGCATTGCAACTGAATACTTCCCGACATTATTGCCAGGAATTATAAAGTCAATATTTTTAAACCGTGTATTTGAATTAACAAACGCAATTACAGGTATATGTTCCTTTGACGCCTCTTTTATTGCCTGTTTATCTTCTGCAGGAGCGGTTACGAAAATCACTTTCGGCTCTACATATTTTTTTGAATTTGGATTTGTAAATGTGCCGCTGTCAAATCTCCCGTCAACAAATTTAAATCCGCAGTATCTTGCAAATGCCGATGCCGGCTTCCTTCCGTAAAGACCGTTTGAAATAATAACAACATCGCCCGGAGTATACATAGACAGAAATTTTGCCGCCTGCCTTATTCGTTTATCTATTTTTGCTACATCAAAGACAGAAATTTTTATCCACCCTCTCGGCGTTCTTGCTGATTTTATTCTGTATATATATGCCCTCATATCGTTTGTTTTAAATTTTAGACCTATATGAATTCCGTTTTCCAGATATATATCCGGCGGTTCTACGATAAGTCCCTCTATTGTTAAATGTTTTTTCAAAACCGTTTCTTCTGCAACCATCTGCACACCCGGACTGCTTTTAGCACTCCTATTAACTTCAGAACCCTTGTCTCTAACTTCCCCTACATTATTTTCTTCTGCATTTATATATTTGCTTTTTGCTTCCGGGGAAGTTAAAATTTCGGTTTTTGCTTTTTCTTCCGCACTTAAATTTTCTTGTTCATCTGACATTTTAAATAAAAAGTTAACGAATTAAAATTAAAATCTGGTTTTTGTTCTTTTTTTGTTCTTTTTTTATTTTATATTTTTTCTTTTTACAGTTATCGGGATTGTCCCGTTTTCAAATTCCATTTTTGCTATGTCAAAAGGTCTTAAAAATTTATCCTCCAAAACCTCAACCAATACGGGAGCGCCCATTCTTATCTGCAAGGCTCTCGCCCCGAGTATTCGTGCAAGTTCAAATTTGTTTAAACCGTATTTATTTTTATACGCAGCCAAATCCATTTTTATCTGATAAATTTATTAAATGTCTATTTCTTGAAATTTTTAAATTTTGCTATTCTGTCAATTAATTCCACATTAGACAAAAACATCCTTCTGCAGCATGCCCTATTATAACCAAGTTCATCTAATGCATCTTTCGGAGATTTTCCATTATTTACTATCTCATTATATTTTTCCCAGTCCTGTGCAACCGGCTTCCCGCATGTGAAGCATCTTATCGGAATAATCACTTTAAATTTTGATAAATTTAATTTTAATATTTGTATAAATTTTAGTATAAATTTTAGTATAAATTTTAGTATAAATTTTAGTATAAATTTTAATATTGACAAATTTTGGACTTAATAATTAGGTTTTGTTTAAATAAATTTCATATTATTTTGCAAAACAAATATCTGTTACTCTCTTTAACATATTTAACATATCTCCTGAAAAACCATTGCACAAACATATTTTCATCGTTTCTTATCAGCGACCTTTCCAACGCATCGTAATAACTTGCCCATTTTTTTGGTGCTGACCCACTAGAACTGGATAATTATATATTTGTTTTTTACTATTATTTTTATAAGTTATAGGACTTACTTATATTATTTTGTAAATGAACATAAAAAGTCAAGAATTCATATTTGTTTTGTGTATGTCCTGTAATGTTTAAAATTAAATTTATAATATCCAATTTTAATTTTTAAGCAGATTTTTAAAAAATCTCACAAAATAATTATCCCATTTCAAAATCGCAAAGATTTTGAAATATCC
>MNZY01000122.1 GCA_001873845.1 Candidatus Altarchaeum sp. CG2_30_32_3053
ATTGTTGTAGTTATGTTCTTTTATGTTCTTTTTTATTTTATTTTTTTATTTATTTAATTATATTTAAAGTTCTAATTATTTATTTAATTTATTTATATGAATTCCAAATTATTTAATATTTTATTTATTTATTTTATTTATTTATATGAATTCCAAATTATATAATATCATTAAAGTTAAATTCATAACTTATTAATTAATAACATAAGAAACATAATTTATTTCAAAATTTAAAAATATAACTAAAAAAAGTAAAATGGGGTTGCAAACACAAATATACTTTACAGATGAGGAATCATTAAAAACACACGAAGCATGGGGTAAGGCGTTAAAGGACTTTGGTAAAGAGGGAGCACAATATGCATTATCACAATTTATCAAAGAGGTGTTTTTTTTCGTTATAAAGGACGAAGAAACAAAACTTAAAGAATTTATAAAAACACAAAAACCAAGACAATAATTATACTTCACAACTTTGTAGATTGAGCTTTTTAAATTTTCGACTTGTGTTTTTGTTTTAATTCAACAATTGCATAATTTCGTTTTAAAAGTGATACATTATTGTGTTTTTTTAAAACAAAGTTTTGAAAATCTCCGAATGATAGTGAGGTGATTTTCAAATAAACAAATTATTTGAAAATATTTGAACAAAGTGAAATTATATTTAATAAACACTCAATTTTTGGCGTTGCGCAGTATAACAACAAATTTACTGATTTCAGGGAAAGCAGGAATTAATGCATGAGTATATTATTAACCATTAACCATCATTATGGACCATCCGAATAAATATATACTTAACAATAAAATAATAAACAAATTTTGAAAATGGAACCATTTATTTATGGAAACAGTGAAGATATATTTAAAATGGGAAGAGAAAGCAGTAATGAAAATATAAAACAACAAAGAAGTACAATTTTAGGAGCTGAAGGTGTATCAGTTGAAAACCCAAAAATATGCGTAGTTGGTGTTGGAGGTGGAGGATGCAATACTATTAGAAGATTGTCTGAAATGAGGGTTACACATGAGGTTGAGCTGATAGCAATGAATACCGACGTAAAACAATTGCGGATGACAGAGAATGTAAGAATAAAAAAAATTTTAATAGGTGCAAAATTAACTGGGGGGCAAGGTGCAGGAGGTTATCCTACTGTCGGTGAAGAAGCAGCAGTAGCAAGCAATCAGGATATTGCACAGGCACTTGAAGGGGCACGAATCGTATTCGTCTCTGCAGGTATGGGTGGAGGAACAGGAACCGGTGGAGCGCCAATAGTAGCAAAAATTGCAAGAGATAAGGGGGCAATAGTTATTAGTGTTATAACATTTCCCTTCAGACTTGAGCGTGCAAGAGTTGTAAAGGCAAGAGAAGGTATTGAAAAGTTAAAGGAGGTCTCACATACAGTCATTGTTTTGGACAATAATTTATTAGTTCAGTACGCACCAAATTTACCAATGGACGAAGCATTTAAAATTGCTGATGATGTTATCGGAAAGGCAATAGACGGGATAACACATTCTATACTTATTCCAAGTTTGATAAATCTTGATCTTGCTGATTTTATGACAATAATGAAAACAGGTGGAATTGCAATGATAAGTGTGGGTCAGGGGGCAGGTCCAAAGAAGGTGGAGGAAGCAGTAGCAGCAGTTAGAAATCAGCCTCTGTTGGAAGTTGATACTATGGGTGCAACAGGTGCTTTGATTCATATTACTGGTGGATCAACGCTTTCGTTGAATGATGCAAATAAAGCAGGAGATATGCTTACTGAGAATGTAAGTCAAAATGCTCCTGTGATATGGGGTGCAAGAGTAAATGAAAAAATGGGGGATAAAGTGGAGATTGTTTTAATTATAACAGGAATAAAGAGCAATCTCTTGTCCGGAGGAAGCAATGTTTCAATGGAGGGAGGCAAGATTAATGTACAATCTCAACCAACACAGCAACAGCAATTCCAACCGCAACAAACACAGCAAAAGAGAGTATATGAACCAACATGGCCAGCAGGCAGGTATGGCGGAACCTCACAGACAGAACAACAACCAGTTTATACTCAACCACCGCAGGGATATGAAGTTCAGCAACCACCACAGAGATATGGAGTTCAGCAACCACCACAGGGATATGAAGTTCAGCAACCTCATCCGGATTATGCACAACCGTCAAAACCACAATCAAGACAAAGGCCGATTTTAATTGAAGATACAGAAGCATTTGCGAGAGAACAGGAAGAGTTGAAAAATATTATGGGTGCAGAAGGTATTGAACTTGAGGATCCAAAAATTGTTGTGGTAGGTGTTGGCGGAGGAGGAGGTAATAGTATTACTCGTCTTTCAGAAGCAGGACTTTCTAAAACATGTTTGAGAAGTACCAGGCTGGTTGCTATAAATACAGATAAAAGAGCACTAGTTGAGATGGTCAAAGAAGACAAAGTACCGATTTCAAAAGTATTGATAGGAGGAAAGATGACAAGAGGCATGGGAGCTGGCGGTTATCCAGATGTTGGTGAAAAAGCAGCAGAGGAATCATTTAATCTTTTACAGCAGGCAATTGGAAAGCCACAACTTGTGTTTTTGGGAATGGGTATGGGAGGCGGAACAGGAACCGGTGCGGGACCTGTAGTAGCCAAGATAGCAAAACAGGCAGGCGCAATTGTTGTGGGAATTGTAACCTATCCGTTTAATCTTGAAAGGGCAAGACAAGATAAGGCAAAAAAAGGGATAGAACGGCTGATGCAATACTGCGATACTGTTGTTGTAATAGACAATGAGAAATTGCGTGCCGCAGCGCCAAATATGCCTATGAATGAGGCATTTATGTTTGCAGACAAAGTAATCCAGGATGCTGTTCAGGGTATTAGCGAAACCATTATGGTACCAAGTTTAATAAATCTTGACTTTGCAGATATAAAATCAACGATGGGAAATAAAGAAATTTCTCTGATTTGTGTCGGTGAAGGTGAGGGTCCAGATAAAGTTAAGCAGGCAATTGTGTCAACATTTAACAAGCCTTTGCTTGATGTGAATTATGGTGATATCAACGGCGCATTAATTCACATAACAGGCGGAATGAATATGACATTAGATGAAGCACACACTATTGGAGAGGGCATAAGCAAAGGTGTTAAAAAGAATGCTAATGTTGTATGGGGTGCAAGAATTGACCAAAAACTCGGGGACAAAATTAAAGTTGTAGCAATACTTACTGGTGTAAAAGGAAAGAGCATTCCAGTTGAAGGAGGAAAAAACAGTAGATACATCTCTTCAACACCAAGTATTTTTGATGATATGGGAATAACATACTTATAAGAACCGTAAGAAATAGCAAATATAAAAGCAGCAAAACAAAAAAATTTATTTTTTTATTTTTTTATTTTTTTAAATCAACATATCAATTAACATATTAGTATAAATAAAACCAACAACATTAAATTAAATTTATAAAATGGAGGAAGAAATATTTAAAGGACAAGAAATAATTGGAGATATTGGAGCTTATGCTGTTCCAAAAATTATGGTAGTTGGTGTAGGTGGTGCAGGAAGTAATAATGTTGAAAGATTAGCAAACGCTGGTCTTGGAAATGAAGGAGTAAAGTTAATAGCAACAAATACCGACAAGGTCCACTTAATGAATTTAAAAGGAAATATGACCCGAATTTTGATTGGAGCAAAGACAACAGGTGGAATGGGTGCAGGAGGATTTCCTAATATAGGAGAAGCAGCAGCCATAGAAAGCAACCAGTTACTTTCCCAGCAGATGGAAGGAGTTGATTTATTATTTTTGACTGCTGGAATGGGTGGAGGAACAGGAACCGGTGCAGCACCAATAATAGCAAAAATTGCAAAAGATATTGGTGCTTTGGTTGTTGCAATTGTAACATTTCCCTTTAAATTAGAAAGAGCAAGAACACAAAAAGGAATAAAAGGAATAGCAAAACTGAGAGAGTATGCAGACACAGTTGTTATAATAGATAACAATAAACTTTTGGAATTTGCCCCGAATATGCCAATTAATGATGCATTTGCAACTGCGGATATGATAACCTTTACTTCTGTTAGGGGAATCTCAAAGACAGTTTTAGAACCAAGTTTGATTAATCTGGACTTTGCAGATCTTAAAGCAATTATGACT
Organism: Candidatus Altarchaeum sp. CG2_30_32_3053; assembly: GCA_001873845.1. Taxonomy (GTDB): domain Archaea; phylum Altiarchaeota; class Altiarchaeia; order Altiarchaeales; family Altiarchaeaceae; genus Altiarchaeum; species Altiarchaeum hamiconexum. The sequence continues at coordinate 4,133 of MNZY01000122.1, forward strand.
AATGGCGATATTTCAACAATAAGTGTTGGACGGGGAGCAGGTCCTGATAAGATCAAACAGGCAGCAGAGGGGGTTTTATATCATCCTCTTTTAGATATGGAAATCAGCAAAGGACGGGGAGCGTTAATTCATATAACCGGAGGGCCAAATACAAGTTTAAACGATGTTACAAAAGTAGGAGAACTTATAACCAAAAATTTCCCGCATGATGCAGATATAGTATTTGGAGCAAGAGTTGAACAGGGAAGGGGTGACGAGTTAGAAGCAATAGCAATTTTGGTAGGTATTTCAGCGCCGGCTATACTTAAAGGTCAGTCGTTCCAGAAACAAAAAATTTATGGAAAAGGAGATATAAGGATGATATAGAAATATGCAGAATATTATGTGGTTAATAATTGAATTTAAATTTTTTATTTTATATTTTTAATTTTTTATTTTATCTTCCTGTTTTTATTAATTTTATTTCTTTTTTCATCACTGTTTTTATTTCTTTTGTAACTGTTCAGCCGTCAAAAAAATCACAAATAAATTTTTAATTTTTACACCCACTTTGTTCGGAGATTTAAAATTTCTAACAAAATTTAAAATAAGATTTAAAATTTTACAGATTTTCAGCATTTCAAAAATCCCCAAGATTTTTTAAAGATTGAAATCAAAGGTTTTAGTATTTCAAAATTTCATTTTGAAAATACGCTCACTTCGTTCGTGTCTTTTCAAATTCTCTACGAATTTGAAAATCACCTCGCAGTTGCTCGGAGATTTGAAAATCCTTTTGGATTTTAAAATAAGTTCGCTTCGCTCTCATTTAAAAATTCCGTAAATTTTTAAAGATTGAAACCAAAGGTTTCAGTATTTCAAAAATTCATTTTGAAAATACGCTCACTTCGCTCGTGTCTTTTCAAATTCTCTACGAATTTGAAAATCACCTCGCTGTTGCTCGGAGATTTTAAAATCCTTTTGGATTTTAAAATAAGTTCGCTTCGCTCTCATTTAAAAATTCCGTAAATTTTTAAAG
>MNZY01000124.1 GCA_001873845.1 Candidatus Altarchaeum sp. CG2_30_32_3053
AAAAATATTTCACAAATTAATTATCCCAATTTAAAGGGATGAGCACCGAAAATCTTGTAGATTTTTAGTATTTTAAAATCTTGTAGATTTTTAAAGATTGAAAACTTGCAGTTTTCAGTATTTAAAAAATCCCACAGATTTTTTAAAGATTGAAAATCTCAAAGATTTTCAGTATATTTTCAAAACTTTGCGTTTTGAAAATCACCTCACTATCGTTCGGAGATTTACAAAATGTTCGGAACATTTTGAAAATACCATCTGAATAGTTACTAAAAAATAAAATGTTATCCTATGCATTAGAAAAGGGCTTAGATGTATTAAAAAAGAATAAAGCAATATTTATTCCATTTATTATTTTAGGGATAATTTCAATTTTAAGTTTTTTGCTCGTTGCAAAACCAATGTTTGAACTGTCCTATCAAAGTTCTTACTCCTCATCAGCATTTTACACTTCAACGGGCTCCGACAGTTATTTTTTTAAAAAAATTATGGATAATATGTCTTTAATAATAATATGGTCTGTTTTTATGTTCTTTGTTACAGTTCTTGCAAATGTTGTAGGAATGAGAGCAGTAAAGGATTATCTTAACGGCCAAAAAACAAAAATTTCAGATATGGAAAAGACAGCTTTAACAAAGGGATTTGTTACAATATTTGCATCTTTGGCATCAATGATTTTGTTTTTCCTTCCGGGAATTATCGGAATACTGGTGGTTCTTTTTGCATCATCCACGTCAAATTTGTATTCAAACACAGGAGGGGGAATTGAACTAATGCTAATTGCACTTATTATGTTTCTTATTCAGGCAATAATATTGCTTGCTTTCGGATATCACATTCTTTCAGGAAAATTTAGAAAAATTTATATGTGGGGAATAATTGTTACAGTTATCCTTTTGGTTTTGTCAGTTGTTGCCGGAGTTGTTTTTCCTGTTTTATCCCTTATTTTTATAGTACCTTTATTAATTCTTTATATTGTCCTTTGTATTGCTTTGTGTTTCATCACCATTATAGGTAGTCTTTCAATTACTTATATAATTCCGTCTGTTATTGTGTTAGAGGATGATAACATAAGTGCAACAGAAGCAATAAAAAAGTCATTAAATTTTGCAAAAAATTATACAAAAAATTTCAGCTTACTGATATTAATTTATATCGTTATAATAATGCTGATTTCTGTTCCTTCATTTATAATATCATTTGCCTATACCCTTCATCCTTCTTTTTCTTTATATTTATTTTCACAAATTTTTACGATTGCTTTAAGTGCTATCATTAGTCCTTATATATTGTCCATTTTTGCTCTTGCGTATGCATTTTCATTAATGAAAGAAAAGGAATTAGAAAAGAAAAGTAAAGAGATATTGCTCACAGAAGAAATTAAAAGCGGTCAAAATTTTGGTTTATCCAGGGATTTATATGGTGATAGATAAGTCCATTACAATGCCACAAAATTCTGAGATGTCAAATTTATATAAAGGGATTCTGATTTAAAAAACTCTACGCAAAAACACACCCCTTTTCTTACATTTGCCTGTAATTTTGTAAATAACTTTTTGTAACTCTTTATTTTTATTTCATTTAACTGCTGCTCTTAAGTTTTTAAATAATTAATACTCTGAAACAAAAAATTACAGATTTTAGTTAATGAAGTAATTACTTGGACAAGTATAAAAATTCTGAAATTTCTACAATTGAGATTGAAATTATCTATGCAATTTGTAAAGAATATTTTAGATTCAGAATCCCTGATAGAAGAATATTAGAAATATTAGTAAAAAACAAATATATAATTATTCCAATTTTAGTAGTAGTGAAAATTTCAACTTTTGATCATTTATTTTGAACATCAATATTACATATTATGATTTGAAGAATAAATATGGACAAAAACAATATTATCAAAAGATGTCAAAATGACTAAGGTTAGCACCGTATAATTTATCATAATCAACCATATATATTTAAATTTTTGCGTCAAATGTTAGCAAAAGGATTATAATTTAAATTTTAAAAATTTTTGCACACCTCATAGTTTTTTCAAACCGTATAAATTTTGCCGCCTTATCACTTTTTTTGACCGAAATTTTATCTCCGGCATTCACCTTTTCAACAACCTTGCCGTCAATTATTAAAAATGTGTCCTCGTTTGCTCTCTCAATATTTATAAAAATTTCCGAGTCCGACGGGACAACGAGCGGTTTTGTATTTCCCAAAAACGAATTCATAGGAGTTATCACAAAGACATTTGCATCGGGATGAATTACCGGTCCCCCAAGCGATAAAGAATATGCAGTAGAACCTGTTTGCGTTGCCACAACTACTCCGTCGGATGAAAAGTTAATAACCTCATCATTTTTGTCCTTGTTTATTTTTATTTTAAAGTCTAGGAGCCGTGCCGGAAATTTGTAAGAGATTACAACTTCATTTACCGCATTATATTTGTCATGGACATTCAGCATATCATAATTCTCTATAAAAAAATTTCCTTCAAACAGATTTTCTAATTTTTCAGATGCATTGTTTTTATTCAGATCTGTCATAAATCCAAATTTACCCAGATTTATCCCTAAAACCGGAACATCCTGAACAGCATTTATCGTATGTAATATCGTCCCGTCACCGCCAAATACAAGGAGAACATCACAATGCATATCCTTTATGCTGCTTTCTTTCACAGGACATTTCCTGCATTTCAAAAATTTTCCGATTGCTTTATAAACATTATGCTCTACCAGAATTTCTCCGTTTGTGCTTTTTATAAAATTTTGCACCTGTTTCAGTACTTTTAGTATAAAGTCTTTTTCTTTCTCCACTATGTTCGGATTACACACAATACCAACATTTGAAATTTTCTTTTCCATGTAAAACTTATGACTTGCTCAGTTATTTGAAACAGAAAAAATAAAAAAAATACAAAGTAAACCTTTTCAAAACAAAGTTTTGAAATACTGAAAATCTTTGGGATTTTTGAAATACTGAAAACTGCAAGTTTTCAATCTTTAAAAATCTATAAGATTTTTGAAATACTGAAAATCTTTGGATTTTCAATCTTTCTCCGAACGAAGTGAGGTGATATTCTCATGTCCAAGGGTAAATGGGCGCTCATGCCTGCTTGCCTGCCTGCTTAAAGCTCTGTGATTCTGTAACTGGTACCGGCCCTCGCTGTACAATAATAATATCTCCTACTTCAAGCACATCTTCATAATTTATTGAATATCTCTTCAAAATTTCAGGTGCGGCGGCAGTATTTCCTATTGGCTGCAAAGCAAGTTTTACAACTCTTCCTGATTCCGTATCAAGAATCACATCTCCTACCCTTCCTATCTTCTTCCCACTATATGTCACTATTTCCTTTCCGTACAATTGGGATAAATAAAGTGCCATTTTCTTTTTTATATAAATTTAGATTATTTGGATTAAGATAATTGCTATTTTTAATTAGATTATTTGGATTAAAATTTACTATTTATAATTAGATTATTTGGATTAAGATAATTACTATTTTTAATTAAATTTTTATAATTAAATTTTAAATTTTTTAACATCACATCTATTCCTTCATCATCAATATCATCTGTGTCAAATGGTACATCAGAGACGCCAACCGGCATTTTGTTTGCTTTTTACTTCGTATTTCTGTTATTACAACATCTGCGTATCTGCCCTTTAACATAGTTTGTGATGCGCAGACAGCATAAAATGTCCCATACAGTTCTGTTTTAATCTTATTTGCCAGTGTTTGACTTATAACTGTCTTATCTTCACCCGTATCCACAATTGCCACAGCAAGTTCCTTCCTCCCATTACTTGAAATTTCTACTGCCCCATATATTCTGTCCATGTTTGTCGCCACTTAAAACATATAGTATCATATTTCTTTTTTTATAATTGTGCAAATCGCCGCTGACAGAAACAATATTCCCTTCCAGTGTGACTTTTAAGTCATTATATAATTCCCTTATCTTTTTGATGATTTCTGTTATTTTGCCCTTTTTCACCTCAAAAGAGATTTTTTTAACATCTATTGTTCGCATTACCATTTGATTTTTTTAATTTCATTATTTATTGCGTTGACATTGTCAGATTAAATATTAAATTATTATTAAGTTATTAAATTTATTTTAAATTTATTTTAAATTTATTTTAAAATTTTAACCTTTCTGCCTTCAACCTTTAATTTATTCTCCGAAAATAATTTTATCGCTTCAACAAATGCATCTTGCTCCAACTTTTGAACCTTTTCTTTTAAAGTATCCTCATTGTCCCAATCATTAACCTCACACACCTTTTGAATTATTATCGGACCTCCGTCAACGCTCTCATCAGCAAAATGTAAAGTGCATCCGGTAATTTTACATCCGCAATCAATAACAGCTTTATGAACATTTTTGTCCATTCCGCCCCCGAATGCCGGGAGTAAAGAAGGGTGAATATTCATTATTTTAAATTTGTAATTTTCAATAAATTTTTTGCTTAAAATTTTCATATATCCGATAAGCAAAATTAATTCAATGTTCTTTTTTTTCAATTCTGCAATTATCTTTTCATCATACTCTTCCCTACCCAATCCCGCGGAATCTATGAACATACATTCAATTTCGTTATTTCTGGCCCTTTCAAGTGCATACGCATCCTTTTTGCTGCTGAGCAAAATTTTAATTTCTGCATCTAAATTTCCATTCCCTATTGCATCAATTATTCCCTGCATATCGGTTGCTCTTGTTGATGCCAGCACGGCAATTTTAAGAGGTGTCATTTTAAAATAAACTTTATGTGCTTCCTATCATCACATTTTTTATTTTTACTGGCGGATTTATTCCGTCAACAGGAACATTTTGCCCCCCCTTCCCACACATTCCCGGAGATAAAGAGACATATTTTTTCTTTCCAACTACCTCTATGTTCTTTAAAACATCAAATATGCTTCCCATAAGAGAAACCCCTTTCAGCATCCCTACAATTTCCCTGTTTTTGATTTTATAACACTCTTTTGCATAAAACTGAAAAGTTCCCTTTACAATATCTACCTCGCCGCCTCTGCTCCCTTTCAAATAAAACCCATCTTTGATTTCTGAAATCATCTCATCTAATTCATAATCCTGTGGCTCAATAAATGTATTTGACATCCTGACTAAAGGTATGGAGTTCCCCTGTGCTCTCGCATTTCCTGCATAATTTTCATTCTTATCTTCGCTGTGTGTTTTATTATTCATCAGCATTGCGGCTGTTTCCCGCGAATGCAAAAAATTTTCCAGAACGCCATCTTTTATTATATATTTCTTATTCGCCTTTATTCCTTCATCATCATAAAAGAAACTCCCGAACAGGCCATCTATCGTGGGGTCGTCAATAACATCTATTTTTGAAGAAATTTTATTTTTAATTAAATTTTCCAGACATGACTGCTCCTGAATTACCGCATCTCCCTCTGCGGCATGTCCAAGTGCTTCGTGAATTATTACTGCTGTCATGACACCATCCGCAACAACGGGAAAATTTCCGCCTCTGACATTTTTTCCTTTAAGCATCTTAATAAGACATTTTTCGGTTTCGTCGATCTCGTTTTCAAAATTGTCTGTTGTCTCAAAGCCCGCTGTTTTTGCATATTTTGAAAAATTTGTCTCTCTTCTGCCATTTTTTTCTGCGAGCATCTCGGTGCCAACAACAACCCTGACATCCCTTTGTGTGATTTCGCTTCCTTCGGAGTTCATAAATTTCTTCTCAAATATACTATCAGAGTATGAGAAAAATTTGCTTTTTATGATATCATTGTTCACTCGTTTATCGTAATCAAAAAGTAAATGAACCTTTTCTTCAAGAGAAACATCGGACGGCAAAATTTTTGTCCTTGTTTCCGCGAAGTCCTTTATTGCTTTTCCCGTATAAATTTTAATATTTCTTTTTGAAAACTGGTTCGAAATTTTTCCGTTTTTTAACGCTTTCTTTGCTGTCTCTTCAATATTCTGCCGACTAAAAGGCATGGAAATGCTCGCGAAACCCCATCCGTTTTTATACAGGATTCTTACCGAAAAAGAATGTGTTGCCGAACCGGCAATTTCGTGAATTTTTCCGTTCCACACCGAAATGCCGTTTGTTTCTCCGCTTATTGTCATAAATTCCCAATATCTTATATTGTTATTATTTAAAATTTTTTCAACCGCCATTTCTTCATTCATTTTTTATTAATTTTTATTAATTTTTACTTATTTTCATTAATTATTTTTACTTATTTTCATTAATATTTTATCCCCGAAATAATCATTTCTTATCTCTCAGCATTTTGAGTATTGAGTGAAGTTTTGCCCTTAATTCTTCTTCTGTTGGTAGTGTTAGCTTATACTTTGAGGCAAAAACCTTATTGTTTGATCCACCTAAAACATACTTTGCAAAATATCATCTTTTTTAGCACACAGAATAAGGCCAATCGGTTCGTTTTCATCTTCATGTTTCTCATTCTCTTTGAAATAATTCAGATAGAAATTCATCTGACCTATATCAGAATGGTCAAGTTCGCCTGTTTTTAAATCAATCAGAACAAAGCACCTTAAGAGGCGATTATAAAACACCAAATCAATATAATAGTGTCGGTTTGCAATGGTTATTCTTTTCTGACGGCCAACAAAACTAAAACCTTTACCTATTTTTAAAAGGAAGTATTGTAATTGACCAATAATTGGGTGCTGACCCACTAAAATTGGGATAATTATATATTTGTTTTTTTTACTAATATTTTTACAAGTTATAGGACTTACTTAGATTATTTTGTAAATGAACATAAAAAGTCAAGAATTCATATTTGTTTTGTGTATGTCCTGTAATGTTTAAAATTAAATTTATAATATCCAATTTTATTTTTAAGCAGATTTTTAAAAAATATCTCACAAATTAATTATCCCAACTTAAAGGGATGAGCACCTAAAAATCAAGGATTTTAATATATCCT
>MNZY01000192.1 GCA_001873845.1 Candidatus Altarchaeum sp. CG2_30_32_3053
ATATAATAGATAATGTTCTAATAGCTACAAAATTTTAACAATCTAACATGAACCAAAATAAAAATAACAAGAAAATTGAGATAAACGATAAAGGAAAAATAAATTTATCCGGGTTTGTTTCTACCGCAGCTTATTATACGAAATTTTGATATTAAATAAATAAATAAATAGTGTCCATCCACAAAGTAGAAAATAATTTATTTTTAAAAAATTTGTTTTTTTCTTAATATTTTTATTTGACGGATTTCGTTTTCTCTAATGAAGATGTAATTAGTGTTCATCTATAAACTCGTAATTTTACTGAAAATCTGTAAGATTTTCAATCTTTAAAAATCTGTAAGATTTTTAAATTGTCAAAAACATAATAATTTACCTTGAAAAAGTTAAAATTTTTTCAAAATTTTATACTTTATAGATGGACACTATTTAACAATCTAAATTCTTTTATATTCCTATCTCAATTTCAGATGTTAGTTTTTTAAGACACGCTATTGCCGCAAGTGGTGCCAGATAAGATGTTTTTGGATTATCAGGAGAGGGTAAATTTTTTGCAACCGTTAAAATTTCCCCGAAATTTCCCTTAATACAAATCTCGTGGATGTTTTCGCGTACATTCGGATCTGCAATAATCTTTACCTTTGTTTTTTTAAATCCAATTCCAGCCAAACTCAAAGTTGCCGCCACATTGATATTTTTCGGAAATTTAACAACAGCTTCATTTGCATCTCCGTTAAACAAAATTTTTTCTTTGTCTGCTATAATTCCTAACGATTTCGGATTTTTTCTCGTTGTCAGCGTGACGCTTTCAATACCTCCGAGCATTGCTGCCTTGAGCCCGTCAATGCCAACAACTGCCCCGGAAGGGATGTAAATTTTTAAATTTCTCTCTCTTGCAGTTCGCTTTATTTTTGCAAGTAAATTTTTGTCTGCCAATGCACCAACACTCATAATCATTAAATTTTTATCGTGCTTTAAAATCTCAGTTGCATAATTTTTTACTGCCTGCTGTGATGCTGCCTCCAGTATTAAATTTGTGTCCGCTTTAATAAATTTATCAAAGTCGTCAAAAAATTTTATTCTTTTTTTTGTTTCACCAGAAAGAAGGTTATGACCATCTTTATTCACATCAAAAACACCAGCGAATTTGCAGTTAATTTTTCCTTTGTAAATTGCCTTGATTATGATTCTTCCGATATTTCCGCATCCGATAATTCCTAAATTTAACATTTTGTTTATGAATTTATTTTTTATTCAAAATTTAATTATAATTAGAAATTTTTAAAAATAATTAAATCTGTAAATATAGAAATTTAAGATAACTATATATAAAATGAATGGAGCAGAAGCCCTTATAAAATCACTTGAAAGTGAAGGAGTTAAAAATATATTTGGAATATTGGGCGGGTCAATTCTGGATGTTTATGATAAAATTCTGGAATCTGATATAAGGCATATTTTAGTTAGGCATGAACAGGTTGCAGCACACGCAGCAGAAGGATACGCAAGAGCATCCGGAAAGACAGGAGTTTGTTTTGCTACATCTGGACCAGGAGGAACAAATTTAGTTACCGGAATTGCTGATGCATTTCTGGACTCCGTACCCGTTGTCGCAGTAACCGGGCAGGTTCCAACATATATGATAGGAAAGGATGCTTTTCAGGAAGCAGATACAATGGGAATCACGATGCCTATATCAAAACATAATTTTCAGATAAGAGACCCTGAGACAATTCCAACAGTTGTAAAGTCGGCTTTTAAAATTGCATCAACGAGAAGACAAGGTCCTGTTTTAATTGACTTTCCAAAAGACATGCAAAGAAAGGACATAAAAAATAAATTTGTTTATCCAAATGATGTTGACCTGTTGGGCTATAAAGAGATAAAGACAGAAATTCATCCAGGTCCCGTAAAAGCTGCTTCGGAATTGCTTTTAAATGCAGAAATGCCTTTAATTCTTGCAGGAGGAGGAGTAATATCATCAAACGCATCGGCGGACTTAATACAATTTGCCGAATCGCTTAATATTCCTGTAGTAACAACATTAATGGGAAAAGGAGTAATCCCCGAAACACATCCTCTTGCGGTAGGAATGGTTGGAATGCACGGAAGAAAATCGGCAAACTACTTAATCAGCGAGTGCGATATTTTATTTGCCGTCGGATGCCGGTTCAGTGACAGAGTTACCGGGGATATTAAGTCCTTTGCCCCGTATGCAAAGATTATTCATGCAGACATTGACGCTGCTGAAATAGGCAAAAATGTCCGGACAGATGTGCCAATAGTCGGCGATGCAAAAAATGTATTGCGAAATATCATTGAAATGACAGATAAATTAAAAAGTAAAGAAAAGTACGCATGGAGTGAAAAAGTAAAGAAATACAAACAGGAATATGCTCCTTTTTATGATTATGATTCAGCACCATTAAAACAGCAAAGGGTTATGAAAGAATTAAATGAATTGATTGACGATAAAACCATAATTGTCACAGAAGTCGGACAATGTCAGATGTGGGCTGCACATTATCTGAATGTCAAAAATCCGAGACAGTTTATAAGTTCCGGCGGTTTGGGAACAATGGGATTTGGATTTCCTGCATCTATTGGCGCAAAGGTTGCAAGACCTGAATGTAATATTATAGATGTCGGAAGCGAGGGTTCTTTTTTAATGACTTCCCAGGATTTGGCAACATGTGTTGTTGAAAATATTCCTGTTGTTGTTTTGTTGCTTGACAACAGATGGCTTGGAATGGTAAAACAGTGGCAAAATTTGTTTTATGATAAAAGATATTCTGCAACATATCTCGGCGAAGTTCCTGATTTTGTGAAATTTGCAGAAGCATTCAGCGCAAAAGGTATAAAAGTTGAGAAACCGGATGAAATAAGACCTGCTTTTAAAGAAGCGATAGAGTGCGGAAAGCCGGCAATAATAGATGTTGTTGTTGACAGGGAAGAGCATATTCTTCCAATGGTCAGACCAGGTGGAAAATTATTTGAAATGATTGAAAAAAATACAGAAGTTGAAAAATAAAAAGAAAAATAAAAAACATGCCAGTAAAATGTCAGTAAATGAATATATACTCAACAACGGCAAAAGATGCACTTTTTTATAGCACATTCTCAAAATCACAGAGATTTAAAATATATAAATGTAGGGAAACAAAATGAGCGTATTTTAAAGATTTGAAAAACGCAATTTATAAAGTTGCGCAGTATACAGTATATAATATAATATCTGACTGCAATAAATTTGCCAACTTTTCACCCCACTTCGTTCAGAGATTTAAAAAATAAGAGAAAAATTTATAATTTTCAGAATATTTAAAATTTAAAACAAAATTTTAAACAACTGAAAACGCAAAATACCATATAATTTATTCAAAATGAATGGAAAAAAAGAAGAAAATCCCCGGGATGAAAGTATTATAGAGGATGTTAAAAAACTGGCAAATTTACTTGGAAAAAGCGAAGATGAAATTTTATCATTAATTGACAAAAAGAAAGATGAAATGGGAGGACTGATTAATGATTACGGCGCATTATCTGGTGTTGCCAGTGATTTTGGCGTACGAATATCTGAACTGACTGATGAAAAAAATATTTCGTTTTCAAATATCAAAGATGTGCTTGATAGGAGAGAAATTTCTGTCAATGTTATAGGAAGAGTGAAAAGGGTATTTCCAGTAAAGGACTTTCAGCGAAAAGATGGAACAGCAGGAAAAGTCGCCCGCATAATAATTGCTGATGAAACCGGAGAAATTCCCGTTGTGTTGTGGGATGCGCACTCAGAAATTTCCAGTAGAGTTAAATTTAATGACATAGTCCGGCTCATTAAAGGCAATACAAAGGTGTCGTCCTTTAACAATATTGAAAGGGTTGAAATAAATTTAACAACATTTTCTATCATAGATATAAATCCAGAAAACAATGATGCAAAAATTAAAATTCTCGAAATTTCCGAACGCATTCAGACTATAAAAGAAATAAAAGAAAATCTCAAAGACGATAAAATGCCTGTCTGTGTGGTCGGAAGGATTATAAGCGATATTGAAGGTAGTGAATTTGAAAGGGTTGACGGAAGCAAAGGGGTAAGAAGCCCGTTTTTTGTTGAGGATGAAACAGGAACAATACGGATAACTGTGTGGGATGATATGAAAGACAATAAAGACAAAGGTATAAATTTTGGTTGTGTTGTTAAGGTCAGAGGTATAGCAAGGAGAGGAATGTTTGGTGATGTTGAAATAAGTACAAATTCAGCAGGCAATATAGAGAAAAGTAATGCAAAGTTAAATTTACCCGAATTAAAAAGAATATCTGCCCTTTCCTTAAAAACAGGGGAAATTTCTGATAAATACGAAACATTAAGCGAAGACGAAAAGCGGATATTTACCCTGACAACAAAAGGAATCATTAAAAAAAATTTAGGAGTGAAGGAATTTGAAGGCATTCTGGGCAATGTCGGAAAAATAGGAACATTTATGCTGAATGATGGCACGGGAAACATCAGAGTGGTCCTCTGGAACGATGATGCGGACTTTGTGGAAAGTGTCAGCGAAGGCGATGCTGTTGAAATTAAAAAGGGAAAGATAAAGAAAGGCATGGAATACTGTGAAATTCACATAAGGAAAAGGAGTGATATAAATTTAATTGACAAAAAAGAATTTGCCGGCATGGATATTCCATTTTTAAAATCAGAGGTGGTTGAAAAGAAAATTTCAGAACTTTCTGACGGAGATAGAAATGTCAAACTGGTTGTTCAGATCGCAGATATTGACTCAAACCAGCAGTTAACATATCCTTCCTGCCCGACATGTAATAAAAAGGTTATGAATGTCGGAAATAATGAGTGGTATTGCGAAAGGTGCGGAGCAACCGTTGAACAGGTACCGAAATTAATGATCCGGCTAATTGCATCGGACATAAATGGAGAGGAACAAATAGGAGTAATATTTTTTGGAAGCAATGCAGAAAAAATAATGGGAAAGGATATCTGTGAAATTTTAAATTTATCCGGGGAATCGGGAGAACAGGTAGTTATAGACAAGGTAAAAACAGAGATTCTTGGCAGCGTCCGAACAATTACCGGGCATGCGAAATTTAATAAAAATTTTGCGAACATGGTATTTTATGCAGATGAAATTGAATGAAATTTAGATGCAGTAAATATAAAAATAATTTATGGTTATGTGCCATATGAAAGTAGGCCACTTATATTTTTGTAAATTATCAATTGAATTTTGAAGATTAAATAAAAATTTCAATAAATAATATTTTTGATTATAAAATTTATAACTTTAAAATTTTTTGTTTTAGATTTATTAAATTTATTAAATTTATATCTTTATTTGTATTTTAAATTTATTTATGAAAAATTTAATATAAAAGAGGTGGCTCATCA
>MNZY01000208.1 GCA_001873845.1 Candidatus Altarchaeum sp. CG2_30_32_3053
TTAGTAAAGTCCTAATAGTAATAGTAGCATTATAAAGATTAGTAAAGTCCTAATAGTAATAGTAGCATTATAAAGATTATAAAGATTATACATGCTTGTCCAAATGTAGCGTTATTTCTTTTTGATAATATTTGAATCTCTGAATGTTAGTATCTACTTGAAATCATTAGAACTGGTTTTGTGTATGAGTAAGTGTATGTGTATGTGTATGTGTATGTTAATGAATATTTCCGCACAGCGTTTGTCTGATGGTAAAAAACCCACAAGCAATGCTGGCTTACGTAAAAATGCACGATTCACGGAATAACCCCGACATAAAAGCAATAACAAAGGAAAAGAAAATAAAAAATAACATCAGCGTCAACTTAAGGAAAAAACAATAATTTCTTTGAAGTTTCTTAAATCTCCGCTACCACCATCGTTATATTTCATTTTTTTCTTTTACATAATCAAAATTTTTAATTTATGGGCTTACGGCTTATTGTTCTTATTTATATGATGTATCTAACATGTATATTATGATAAATTTAAATTTTAACCTGATTTTACAATACATTTGAGGATGTGATTTCAAGGGGAATAGACACAGTATATGTTCTATAAAATTTGAACATGCAAAACTCACGAAATTGTGGGTTTTAAAGAAATCACTGAAAATCACCTCTCTTAAACTTCTGCCCGTAGTCGGTCTTTTTTAAATGAGTAAAGATACAATAAAAAAAATACAAAAATAAAAAATGCGGAAATGTACATAAACATAAACAAATTTATCTTCATCCGCATTTGTTTCTACCTTTATTTATCAACGGTTCTTATTATATGTAATTGTCTATCGACATATCTGTCGTCTCGCCCCCTAATATAAATTCTTCCTTTCCTTTTGATTTCCCTCTCTTATCTTCGGGATAATATTTTTGTAATGTCTTTTCCTTTATTCTTATGAGTTCGTTTTTTGGAAGTATTGAAAGCATGTGCCACAACTTATCTAATGTTGCACTTGGATCCAATCCATTGCTCGTATCTCCGGCAATTTTCCTGTCATCATCATATCCCTGGGTAACAAATTCATTTTCAAATACATTTGCAAATGTCAGCACGAGTTTGTCTCTTGGAGATAATGCTTCTTCCCCGACAACAGCAACCAAATCCCTTAAATCCCTTCCTTCGGCATATAAAGCATACGCCTGATCAGCAACCTCCTTATGATCTTCTCTCGTCTTACCTTCACCTATTCCCTGGTTCATCAGACGACTTAAACACGGCAGGACATCTATTGGAGGATATATTCCTTTCATATGCAGCCCCCTTCCCAAAACAATTTGTCCTTCTGTAATATAGCCCGTTAAGTCAGGAATCGGATGTGTAATATCATCGTCAGGCATTGTCAGTATCGGAATCTGGGTAACAGTTCCTTTTTTTCCGGTAATCCTTCCCGCCCTTTCATAAATTGTTGATAAGTCAGTATACATATATCCAGGATAACCTCTTCTTCCCGGTACTTCCTCTCTTGCAGAAGAAATTTCCCTTAAAGCATTGCAGTAATTTGTCATGTCCGTTAAAATTACCAGAACATGCATATCCTTTTCAAATGCCAGATATTCTGCGGTTGTTAATGCCAGTCGCGGAGTAATGATTCTTTCTATTGCCGGGTCATCCGCCAGATTTTGGAACATCACTATTTTTTGCAATGCCCCGCTGCTCGCAAATTCGCTTTTAAAGAAATGTGCTTCTTCGGCTGTAATTCCCATTGCTGCAAAGACAACTGCAAAACTCTCTTCTTTTCCAAGGACCTTTGCCTGTTTCGCTATTTGTGCTGCCAGACGATTATGAGTCAGTCCCGAACCGGAAAATATAGGAAGTTTTTGTCCTCTTACCAGTGTGTTCATTCCGTCTATCGTTGAAATTCCCGTCTGGACAAAGTCCCTTGGAAATTGTCTTGCAGAAGGATTCATCGGCAAACCGTTAATATCTATTCTTTTTTCTGGAATTATCGGACCCTTTTCGTCAATTGGCCTTCCTGCACCGTCAAATATTCTTCCGAGCATACTAGAACTAACATCAATTTTCATCGTCTCACCCAAAAATTTTATAGATGTGTTTTTTGTGTCCAGACCCGATGTCCCTTCAAAAACCTGTATGATGGCCGTATTTTCCATCGCATCAAGAACCTGTCCATGTAAAATTTTTCCATCCCCGCTTTTTATATCTACAACCTCACCATACATCACAGCCTTTACATCCTTTACATCTACAACTATCAATGGTCCCTTAACCTCAATTACAGACTTGTATTCTTTTGGAATTTCCAATATTTTATTTTCCATTTTATATCATTGATTTTGTCATTAAATTTATTAAAATTTTAATTTTAACAGTTATTTTATCTTGTCAACCACTGCCATAATATCATTGTATGCCTCATCAAAATATTTTAAAGAGCCATCCTTTATCATTCCTAAAATTTTATCCTTTGTTTTTCCCTTTAGTCGCCCTCCTTCGCCGCATTCTTCTTTTAACGGGGAATATTTTAGTCGCGCTATCCTACTGGTCATAATATCTGCCAGTCCGTCCACTTCTCTGGAAATTTCCTCAATCGTCTTTCCTCTGGCAACACATTCTCCTAATTTATTATACAGGCGCAATATTATATAAAGCATGTCATATTGTTTTTGTAACGGGCAATAACTATCTACATCATCAAAAGCATTCTGTTGTAAAACCGCCTCTCTTATCAGCCGTGTTATTTCAAGTATCATTTTTTCTTTTTCCGCCAGTGCGTCCTTTCCTACCAACTGAACGATTTCCTGTAATTCTGCCTCCTTATGCATCAGCTCCATTGCTATTTTTCTGTTTGCAACCCATTTCTTATTAACATTGTTGTTAAACCAATCAGGCAGTTTTTCATAAAGTGAATAAGATGTCATCCAGTTAATACTCGGAAAGTGCCTTCTGTGTGCCAGTCGTGCATCTAATGCCCAGAATACTCTTGTTACCCTCAGAGTGTTCTGCGTAACCGGCTCTGAAAAGTCCCCTCCTGGAGGGCTTACAGCACCAATCAAAGATACAGACGATATCCTGTTTTTCTTTCCACCGTCTTTTCCCAAAATTTCAACCATTCCGGCTCTTTCATAAAATGCAGCGACTTTTGAAGCAAGATATGCAGGATAACCTTCTTCACCGGGCATTTCTTCCAGCCGTCCAGAAATTTCCCTCATTGCCTCTGCCCACCTTGATGTGGAGTCAGCCATCATTGCTGTGTTATATCCCATATCTCTGTAATATTCAGCAAGCGTTACACCTGTATAAACACTTGCCTCTCTTGCGGCAACCGGCATATTGGATGTATTTGCTATCATTGTTGTTCTTTCCATTAACGGCTTTCCACTGTAAGGGTCAACTAAATGCGGGAATTCTTCAAGAACCTCGGTCATTTCATTACCTCTTTCTCCGCATCCTACATAAACAATCACCTCAGCATCGCACCATTTCGCCAGTTGATGCTGACTTACCGTCTTTCCGGAGCCGAACGGACCCGGAATTGCAGCTGTTCCTCCTTTTGCTATGGGAAAAGCCGTGTCAAATATTCTTTGTCCGGTCTTTAGAGGAATTTCCGGGGGTAATTTCCTGACATAAGGTCTTGGTTCTCTGACCGGCCATATCTGCATCATCTTTACACCATGCAAACGATTGTTTTTGTCTCTTACATTACAGACCACATCCTCAACTCTATGCTTCCCGTTATGAATATTTTCAATATTTCCAACAATTCCGACAGGAATCATAATTTTGTTGACAATAAGATCCGTCTCCTGCACCTCACCTATGATGTCTCCTTCACCAACAGCATCTCCTTCTTTAACTTTTGTTACGAAATCCCATACTTTTTGTTTATCTATGGGAGGAACATTAATTCCCCTTGCAATGAAATCGCCGCTTTTTTCCTTTATTAATTCAAGAGGCCTCTGAATTCCGTCATATATTGATTTTAGCACTCCCGGACCAAGTTCAACAGAAAGCGAGTGTCCTGTTCCTTCAACACGCTCACCAGGCGTTAATCCGCTGGTATCTTCATAAACCTGTATTGACGCCACATCTCCTATAATTTTTATTATTTCTCCGATAAGGCCTAAATCACCGACCTTAACAACTTCATACATCTTACGCCCCCACATTCCATGCGCTTCAACCAATGGACCTGCTATCCTTCTTATTTTTCCATAATTTTCTTCTTTTTCCATTTTGACTGAATTTTAAATTTATATAACTAAAATTTTATTTTATTTTATTTTTTTTGTATTATTAAATTTATTATTAAATTTTTATTTGACATTTATGCTTCTTCCTATCGCATTTTCAAACATTCTCTTTACTACATCCTTTCCAACTCCATTTGCATCAGGAAGTTCTACAACGATGGATGTCGGAGGCAGCTTTTTCACTTTTTCTTTAATTAGTTGATATAGTGTGGTAGGGATAACAATAATTTCCTTCTGCATTTCTTTTTCAAAAATTTCGTTAATATTTTCTTCTGTTGCTATATGGGTATCCTTTATCCCGACTAAATTTAACCCGGAAGCAGTCAGTGCATCCCCTATAAAACAAATTTTTACCATTTTTAAAATTTTAAATTTAAATCTCTTTTATTTTATAATCAATATGCTAATTTTTTACACTCCTGAAGTGGACTAATGAATCGTATATAGGGTGTAAAATGTTGATGATTCACTGTAATTAAATTCACAGACTTAAATTTTACATAAAATTAAAAAAGAATTATTATAATAAATTATAATTTAATAAAAATAAATGATTAATATTTACAAAAGTTTCCCAACTCATTAAATTATTAAGATTAAACCTATAAATAATCTCAAGAATTTATACAAAAGATTTAAATCCTGGTTTTAGGAAATATTTTCACAATTTTAAAATCAACAGATTTTCAATCTTATTTTAAATTTCATTAGAAATTTTAAATCTCCGAACAACAGCGAGGTGATTTGTTAATGGAGTAAACTGAAATGGGAAACTTTTGTTATTTTATTTATTTTATTGAATTTATTTCGTTAATGTATTAGAATTTATAATT
>MNZY01000211.1 GCA_001873845.1 Candidatus Altarchaeum sp. CG2_30_32_3053
CATAAAACCCTCAATATTCTCCACTTTTAAAGTGGTTCTATTTACAAAATCAAGCTTTTTCATTTTGATTACTTACATAATAATATATATTAGATATATATCATTAAATAAATAAAACTTTTGAACGACAAGAAACTTATTTTAAAAAACAGAAGGATTTTTATAAGAAGAGTTGCATTCTCTTACAACTTGTTGAGTCCTTATATCCCCACCACTGGTTAGGTGTGCTCTGTTTATTCAGTTGACATGTAGACCAATCATAATTGCTAGCATAACTCGTAGTGTCAGAAAGTTTTACATTAGATGCCGGTCCACAACAAGCTGTCTCATAGGTATATGCCCTCACAGAACTCACCATCATTCCAACTATTACTATTCCAACCAACATTGCCAATATTACTGTTTTAAAGTCCATTGTGTTTTATGTTAACTTTTTTTATTTAATTTTCCCGTTTCAGGGAGGGCGTTTCATTCATAATGTACATCTTACCTATAAAAGGACTTCCTACGTGTACATCTGTCCACTTATTAAATTTATTTCTCACTCTCCTTTTTAATCACAGAGTAATTTGTTAGCGTGATTTTATTAGTATAACTTTTGCTATACCTTTTTTTAACGGATTTTTCTTTTTAATCTTATTGTTGGAATCATAAACAGTCCAACCCATATATTTTAATTCATTCGCGATACGATATGTTTTGACATTTAATGACTGCATGGCACTTTTTAATATTATGCTGTAAGGTTGATGAATTTTTATCCTCTCTCTTACATACTTGGTCTCAATATGGTTGTTTATAGTTACATATAACGGATTTATCATAAATTATGAAATTAACAGCATAATTTTTGCGACCCTTCTTTTTAAAGGATTTTTCTTTTGTGTATGACTCGTATTTCTGATTTCCCATCCATACTTTTCCATTCCTTCAGCAATTCTATGTGTCTTTACATTGTATTTGTCTTCTGAACTCTTCAAAATTACAATGCTTGATCTTTTGAAATTTATTTTTTCATTTACAAAGTCAGTATCTCTGTTGTAATTTATCATAATATATAACGGACGATTTAATGAAGGTATCATTGAAATCTTGAAAAATAAATTTTTATTTTATTTTCCTGATTAATAATGGTTATGTAGCATATGAAAGTAGGCCACTTTTATTCTTGTGAATTATTAATTAGACTGCTATAATAACCTACCTATAAAGTAGATCGTATTCTTGTGTAATAATCTGTGTATAAGTGGTGGCTACATCTATATAAATTTTATGGAGCTTTTTTAAAAGCTACCGCTGTACTTAGACTGATG
>MNZY01000029.1 GCA_001873845.1 Candidatus Altarchaeum sp. CG2_30_32_3053
TTTTCAATAACATTTTCAATAACATTAACACATTTATTAAATTCGTTGCTTTTTTTGGAAATTTTTTTAAATTATTTTTAAAAGTAATTCCAAATAATTTTTAATATTTTTAAATTGTTAAATTTTTTTAATACAATCATTTATCATAGGATAAAGGTGTTCGGAACTACTGATTTATTTATATTTAATTCATATTTAATAGTATGAGGTGTAATTATTATATCAGAATATAATTGTAATTTAATTCAGATATTTTAACAAGTAACATATAACCGCGATATATATTTATTAACCACATAAGAATAATTTAAAAATAAAAAAAAATTAAAAACATGTAAAAATGGCAGCAGCAAAAGCAACAGGGTATTGTGTAAAGTGTAAGGAAAAAGTAGATATGAAGGATGCAAAGGAAGTAACATTAAAGAATGGCAAAAAGGCAATGAACGGAACTTGTCCGAAGTGCGGAACAAAGGTATTCTCCTTCCTTAAGGCATAAGAATGAATGATAAGAATAATAAAAGCAAATAAAATTTAAAAAATAAATAAAATTTAAAAAATTTTAAAGGAGATAAAAATGGCAGCAGCAAAAGCAACAGGGTATTGCGTAAAGTGTAAGGAAAAAGTAGAGATGAAGGGTGCAAAGGAAGTGACATTAAAGAATGGCAGAAAGGCAATGAACGGAACTTGTCCGAAGTGCGGAACAAAGGTATTCTCATTCCTTAAGGCATAAATATATCTCTATTTCTACGGGTTATCCTTGTTATTTTCAAAATAGCAAAGATTTTGAAAATCTCCGAACGGAGCGATGTGATAAAGGATATCCTCTTTTTTTATATTTTTTCTTTTTCTTTTTTATAAATTTTATGTTGCAGTAAAATGTTTGATGCTCATTGCCACCTTGACTTCAGCTGGTTTGATTCCGACAGAGATGATGTTGTTAACAGGGCTTATGATGAAGGAATTGGAATTATTACATGTGCAGTTGATGTGGAAGGCATTAATAAAACATTAAATTTTAGCAATAAATTTTCTCAAAGTAAGCGGTTTTTCATGACCTTTGGAATTCCTCCAACAAATTTTGATGAAAATAAGATAAAAGAGTTTGTTAATATTGTAGAAACGCATAAGGATAAAATCATAGGACTTGGAGAGATTGGACTAGATTATTACTGGATCAAAGATGAAAATGCAAAGGAAAATCAAAGGAGAAATTTTAAAAATTTTATTGAATTATCAAAGAAACTAAATAAGAAGATGATAATTCATTCAAGAAATGCGGAAAAAGATGTAGTTGAAATTTTAAAAGAAAGCGGCAGTAAGGCAATGCTGCACTGTTTTTCGGGAAGTATAGAACAGGCATCAGAAGCAATTGATTTCGGATGTATAATTTCAGTTCCGACATCGGCATATTATTCAAAGGAAAGGCAGAAAATGCTCGCTCAAATTCCAACTGAATATCTTGTGACAGAAACAGATGCACCTTTTTTGTCGCCTTTTCCAAAAGTAAGGAATGAACCTTTTAATATAAAGTATCTGATACAAAAAATCGCTGAAATTAAAAATCTGGGAGTTCAGAAGGTCAGTGATATAACAGAGGAAAATTTAAAAAATTTCTTTAAATTTTAGTTCATCAAATTCTAAGGCATATATGAAATATGTATGAACTTCATGCAAAAAATAAATTTTAAATATATTTGTCCTGAATTATAATATATTATATTAAATTATAATTTAATTTATAATATTTTTTAATTATTTAATAAATATTTATTTATATTATTTAATAAATATTTCATATTATTCAATATAATTTAGATAATTCACTCATAATTAGTATAAGATTTAAAATCAATCACCAACCAATGAATTGGTTGGCTTGTTCCGTGAGGAGCAAGGGAGACTGGTTGATTAGGGGGCTTTTTAAACAAACAAAATGACAAAACAAAAGCAAAAGTTATCAGGGGAGTTGAAGATAAGTTCGCTTCGCTTTCATTTAAAAATTTCGTAAATTTTTAAAGATTGAAGATCTCAAAGATTTTTAGTATTTAAAAAATCCCACAGATTTTTTAAAGATTGAAACCGAGGGTTTCAGTATTTTAAAAATACCAGAATTTTTTAAAGATTGAAACCGAGGGTTTCAGTATTTTAAAATCTGCTGATTTTAAAAACGCACCCGCAGATGCCTCTCTCATCTGCGGCAATGTAAATTCTGCTTTAAACAGAGAGGAAACTTTCAGTGAGCAGGATATATTACTGACTGATAACAACCCCGAAGAGAACCTACAGTCTGGCAAGACTGAACAGGATCTGCGGGTTCCTGTTTTAAACATACAGGCAATTCATCCGACTAATAAATTGGTTGGTTTTCTTTGCCTTTTTTTATAAACAAAGCAAAATTAAACAAAGCAATTAAACAAAGCAATTAAACAAAGCAAAATTAAAAACAGAAGCATGGATTTTATAAAAATTTCATATACGGGAAAAACAGAAGACGGAAAAGTTTTTGCAACAACAGACAGGAAAACAGCAAAGGAAAACGATATTTATAATGAAAAAACCATATATAATCAGGTAATACTGATATACGAAGAAGGTAATGATAAAATAACCGAAAAAATAAAAGAAGAAATAAAGAGCGAAAACATCGGGACAGAAAAGGAAATTGTAGTTCCAAAAGAACTTAATCAAAGTCATAATCCGAAACTTGTGCAAATTTATCCGCTCAACATGTTTAAAAAGCAAAATTTAAATCCTTTTATAGGGATGTTGTTTAAAAGCGGTGAAGCAGTCGGAAAGGTCATAAGTGTTGCAGGAGGCAGGGTAAAGGTTGATTTTAACAGTGACTTCGCAGGAAAGGAGTTAATATACAAAGTAAAGATAGAAGGAATAGCAGCAACAGATGAGGAAAAGGTAAACTATCTAGTAGAAAGAAATTTTAACACGACTGAAAATTTTCTGATAAATTTAGAAAGGGCTGATGGGAAGAAGAAGGGAAAAGATATTCTCAATATAGAGGTTCCAAAAAATACCTTTACCGATGAATTGATTTTAAAAAGGAAACTTATGTTTGTCAATGATGTTTTAAAATACCTGAACATAAAAGAGGTTGTATTTACTGAGAAATGGAATGGGAAATAAAAGATAAAATACGAAATAATATAAATGACAGGAAATAAAAGATAAAATACGAAATAATATAAATGACAGGAAATAAAAGATAAAATACGAAATAAAAGATAAATTTAATTTAAATTTAACCTAAATTTAACAACTAAAATTTAAAAATGATAAGCACAGTATATAAAGAAATTTTGGGGGGATTGATCACCATTCATGAAAAGAAAAGGGGATCTATAAAGGGAGAAGAGATAGCGGCATTGCTTGATAAAACAGCCGGAACTATAAGAAACCAGATGCAGACATTAAGGGCTTTGGGTTATGTTGATGGAATTCCGGGCCCTAAAGGAGGATACCTTCCGACGTTAAAGGCGTATGAAGTGCTTAGATTTGAACATTCAGAATACTTTATTGAAGTTCCCGTCTATCAGAATAATGAAAGGGTTGAAGGATTAATTGTACAACAAATTATATTTTCAAATGTAAGCGACCCAAAAGCATGCAGATGCACAATCAAAATTTTAGGAGATACATTTAAAATTCATGACGGTAATATGCTTAAAGTAGGGCCAACACCAATAAATAAAATAATGGTTGTGGGAAAGGTAATAGGAAGGAATGATGCAGATAAGGAAATTTTATTGGCAACCAAGAGCATAACAAGTGTTCCGAGGTATAAAGTTTGCGATATGATCGTTAATCAAAGATTAGTGTCATTTAATCCGGATACTGCGCTTTCAGAATGTGAAGAAACTTTAATAAGGAACAAAATTGACGCTGCGCCGGTTGTTGAAAACGGTAAAATAATTGGAATTGTTTCATTGAGGGATATTGTTTGTGCAACGGTTGAAAAAAAGGCGGTTAACACTGCAAGTGGGATAATGGAAACGTATCCAGTTACTATAAGCGCGAATGCGCAACTTGCAGATGCAGTTACAATTATGAAAAAAAACAAAGTAAAAAGGGTTGTAATAGTTGATTCAAATACCTACGAACCAAAAGGAATTGTTTCTATGACGGATATTATAAATTTGATGCTTGAGTAATTTTTGATATTTTTGATTGAATTTAGTTGAATTTATTTAGACCAGAATTTAATTAATAAAATAAAAGGAAATTTAAAATTTATTTAAAAATTTATCTGTTAAATTTATTCAAATGACGCGATTTTTAGAGGCAGAGGCAAGGATTTTCAGGATGATATGTATGAAGTGTAATGCAAATAATCCAAATGACGCGACACATTGCAGACACTGCGGAAGCGACAAATTAAGAAAGAAAAACAAGAAGATCATAAAGTCAGCAGGAGGAGGAGCACGTGGTGCAACAGGTGCTAAAGGTGCGGCCGATAAACCAGTAGCAAGAGCAAGGAAGTAGAAAGTAATTTTTTATCCGGGAGAATGGTTCCTGTTCTTATGGATTAAAAAACAGGAAAAAACACATTTAATTCATTAACTTTTGTAATTATTCAGCCCCCCAAAAAATAAGTTAGCTTCGCTCTGATTTAAAAATTTCGTAAATTTTTAAAGATTGAAAATCTCAAAGATTTTCAGTTTTTAAATAAAAGGTAATTACTCAACCACCCTAAAAAATACGCTCACTTCGTTCGTGTATTTACAAAATGTTCAGAACATTTTGTCACCTCACTTCGTTCGGAGATTTAAAATTTCTAACGAAATTTAAAATAAGATTGAAAATCTCACAGATTTTTAGTATTTCAAAAATCTCACAGATTTTTTAAAGATTGAAACCAAAGGTTTTAGTATTTAAAAATCCCAAAGA
>MNZY01000012.1 GCA_001873845.1 Candidatus Altarchaeum sp. CG2_30_32_3053
TTTTTTGTTTTAAATTTATTAAATTTATTAAATTTATGTTTGTATTTTAAATTTATTTATGAAAAATTTAATATAAAAGAGGTGGCTCATTAGTCTAAGTACAGCGGTAGCTTTTAAAAAAGCTCCATAAAATTTATATAGATGTAGCCACCACTTATACACAGATTATTGCACAAGAATATGATCTACTTTGTAGGCAGGTTATTATAGCAGTCTCGTTACGTCAAAAAAAGTGTTCCCTTCTATTTGACACTCAACCAGTAACAGTTAATCCGTAAATTTTAACCAGTACAAAATACAATAATAATTAAAAATGTCAATCGGAAGAAATGACCAGTGTATCTGCGGGTCCGGGAAAAAGTACAAACATTGCTGTATAAATAAAATTTTGAAATCAGAAGAAATGCCTTTTTACAAGGTTTTGAGAACTAGTGAGCCAGGAAGTGTTGCTATAATCATAACAAGAGAAAGGCCAGATAAAAATATCCAATACATCAACATTCTGGTTGATATGTGGAAGATTGGATTAAAGAGTTGTTTTGGCGATAAGAATATGTCAAAGGACAAATTTAATTCCCATTATGCTTATATGTGCGGAAAGATGCAGACGGACTTTATAGAGTGTGATATAAACGAAGCCAAATGGATAATTAAATATGGACTGAGAATCGCAAATGAACTTAAATTACCGATACCCAAAGAATTTTATGAATTAAAGGATATTATAGGAAATTTAGATGATGTTAAGGTTGAAGGGTCGTTGTATAAATGTTATATGTGCGGAAAGAATGACCTGCCCGAAGAAGCAGTTGATTGCATTAAAGATATCACCCTGCATGAGGTAGAAAGAGGTGTATGCGGGACGCCTGATGAAATAATGTCTTTATTTATCTGTGAAGAATGCTCGGAAAAACCAGAAAAGAAAAAATAAATGCTCTTATTTAAATGTCAAAACTACAGCTTGCTTTGGATTTTGTTGAACTGGAAAGGGCAACGAATATCGCAAAGGAGGCAGAAAATTTTGTTGATATAATTGAGGTTGGCACGCCGCTCATTAAAAGTGAAGGTATGAATGCTGTCAGGGAATTCAGAAAAAATTTTCCAGATAAAGAAATTTGTGCAGATATGAAAACAATGGATGTCGGAAGAACAGAGGTTGAAATGGCAGCAAAATCAGGAGCGAATATTGTCGGAATTTTGGGGGCAAGTGATTATTCAATGGTTTCTGAATGTCTTAAAGCAGGTAAAAATTACGGATGCAAAATTATGGTTGATATGCTGAATGTTGAAAATTTGGTTGAAAAGGCAAAAAAAATACAGGAATTTGAACCAAATGTTTGTATATGTGTTCATTTAGGGATAGACCAGCAGATGAGAGGGATGAAAATTTCAGATGAGGTTGAAAAACTGGCAAAGGCAGGAATAAACAATATTGCAGTTGCTGGCGGAATAAATTCTGAAAATGCAGGCGAACTGACAAAAATTTGCGATATTATAATTGTTGGTGCGGCAATAACAAAAAGCAGAAATGTCGCCGAAAGCGCAGGAAAAGTAAAAGAAGCAATAGATAAAAAAATGTCAATAAAATCCGAATTTAGAAAGGCGAGTTCCGGTGATGAAATTTTGGAAATTTTTAAAAAGGTCTCCACTGCTAATATAAGTGATGCTATGCACAGAGCAAGAGTAATGAAAAATATAAAATCAATAAAAGAGGGAATGAAGGTGAGCGGGAGGGCATTCACTGTCCAGACATTTCCTGGCGACTGGGCAAAGGCAGTTGAAAGTATTGATAAAGCAAAGGCAGGAGATGATGTTGTTGTTATTGATGCAGGCGGAAAATCACCTGCGGTCTGGGGCGAACTGGCAACTCTGAGCTGCATACAGAAAGGAATTAAAGGAGTTGTTATTGACGGAGCAATAAGAGATACTGGAGAAATTTCAAAATTAAATTTTCCGGCATTTGCTAAATTAGTAACTTCAAATGCAGGCGAACCAAAAGGACTTGGAGAAATAGGGGGCAAAATTTCATGCGGAGGGGTTGATGTCCGGTCAGGTGATTATATAATTGGAGATGATGACGGAGTTATCGTTGTTCCGGAAGAAGATGCGACTGAAGTGGCAAACAGGGCATTGGATGTTTACGAGAAGGAAAACCGCATAAAACATGAGATTGAGAATAAAAGCACTTTGGCGAGTGTTGCTAAAATAGAAAAATGGGAATGTTGCAAGAAGTAAAATTTAATCTGCTGGTTAAGGTGAGTAAAATGAAAATGATTGAGATTCCTGTAACGAAGGATATGTTGTTCTCCATAAGGAACGAACAGATGAATGTGGATGAGCACTAGAATATCGTTATATGGCAAAAATTTTTGACATAAATTTAAAATTTTGACATAAATATAAATTTCATAAAAATATAAAAATGAAAACAAATTATAAAAATGAAAATTAAATTTTTAAAAATCGGAGGATTTTCCAGATGAGTATAAAAAAATTGCTTGTGGTTTTGATAATTGTTGCGGTGTTGGGAGTATGTCTTTTTTTGGCAGCAAATTATCTTGATCTGAATCAAATTTTTGAGGAAAAAAACATAGAAATTATGACTGATTATGTAATAAGTGTTCATGACGGAGATACAATTCGCACACAAAATTTAAGCGAATCAATCAGAGTGTTGCATATTGACACACCAGAAATTCCCCCCAGGGTAAAGAAAGTCGACTTTGGGGGTTATGAAGCAAGGGATTTTTTAAAACAGGAAATTTTAAACAAAAACATAAAACTGAAGTGCAAAGGAACTGATAAATACAACAGAAATTTATGCGAAATTTATCCAGCGGATGCAGACACAGATAACATCAAAAATTCTTATGATTACCAAATGGTTTTAAAAGGTTTTGCGTGTCCATTTATGACAGATAATCCTGAAATATTGAATGCTGGAAGAGAAGCGAGAAATAAAAAGCTCGGAATTTACTCGGAAAATTCAACATATAAATGCAGGGATGAATTTTAAAATTTTGATTGGTTAAGTATTGATTGGTTAAGTATTGATTGGTTAAGTATTTGATTAATTGAATAATAAGAAATTTAATTAAAAAATTTGATCATGTAATTTTAATTCTTTGTTAGTTTTTGTTAAAATTTTAAAATGGAATTATTAAAAAATTTATGTTTAGCATGCGGAATAAGCGGAAATGAAGGAGAAGCAGCAGACATAGTAAAATCAGAACTGAAAAAATTTTGCGATGAATTGAATGTAGATAATTTTGGAAATGTTATAGGTAGAAAAGGAGAAGGCGGAAAGAAAATTTTAATTGCTGCCCATATTGACGAAATCGGATTGATGGTGAAATATATATCCAAAGAGGGATTTATAAATTTTATTAAAGTCGGAGGTATTGATGACCGTGTGCTATTGGGACAAAGAGTAATAATAAAATCAAAGAAGGGAGATGTTTTCGGAATTATAGGAAGCAAGCCACCGCATTTGCAAAAGGACGAAGAAAAAAAGAAGGTCATTGAACATACTGACTTATTCATAGATATAGGATGCGCAAGCAGGGAAGAAGCAGAGACAAAGGTTGAAATTGCCGATGCAATTATATTTGAGCCGAATTTTGGAAATTTAAATAAGGACTTATATTACGGAAAGGCGATAGATAACCGGGTAGGAGTTTATGCTATGCTCAAAATTATAGAAAAAATCAACGCAAAAAATTTAAATGCGGAAATTTATGGCGTTGCTACTGTACAGGAAGAAGTAGGGTTAAAAGGTGCAAGAACAGTGTCCTTCAAAATAAATCCGGATTACGCAATTGCAATAGATACTACGATTGCTGGCGGAACTCCACAAATCAAAGAAACAGAATCATCATTAAATGTCGGAAAAGGTGTAGCAATCACATTAATTGAAGCGAGCGGAAGAGGAGTTATTGTAAGCGATAAAATAAAAAAAATTTTCGTTGATACTGCAAAGGAGAACAAAATTCCTTATCAGATTGATGTCCTTGAAGGAGGAATGACTGATGGAGCAATAATTTATATGAACCGGGAAGGAATTCCAACAGGTGTTTTAAGCATTCCGACAAGATACATCCATTCACCAACAGGGGTCTTCAGTATGAAGGATGTTGAGGCGACAATTGATTTGTGTGTAAAAAGTATTGAAAAGTTGTGCAGGGAGTAAATTTTAGGAAATTTTAACATAAAAATTTAAAATTAAATTTAACACAAGTTCTGTGTTTTGCGTGTATTTTCCCATAATAATTATTTATTTAATATCTAAAATTTGGTGCTGACCAATTAAAATTAGGATAATTATTGTCCATCCATAAAGTCGAAAATAATTTATTTTTAAAAAATTTGTTTTTTTTTTTCTCTTCTTAATATTTTTTACCTGTGATTATATTTTCCATTTTTACGGGACATGTTCTTGGATTTTATTTTAAATGTCTGTTAAAAATAAGTATTGCCGACTGATAAATAATAAAACTCAACGAACTTTATAATTTTATTTTATCCTGAGTTTCCCACCCCAGCGTAAAAGTTTGGGCGTAATTTTTAAATCCTAAAGATTTAAAAATATCCGAACGATAGTGAGGTTATTTTCAAATTCGCAGAGAATTTGAAAAGACACGAACGAAGTGAGCGTATTTTTGTTGTTAAGTATAACATGACTATCGGCTATTGACCGAATTAAATGTCATTAATTTATTTACTTTCTTTCCTATGTTATTTATATGAATGCAAGCATAGAGAGCGTTGAAAAAGTCCCAAATTAGGTAAATTCCAAATTTTTGGGTTGTTTGAGCATATCGGTTTTAAATTCCGATTTCTCAAAAAACGAGGTTTTTCAACAGTTTCAATTATATTAATGGGAAAAAATTCTCGTTTCAATTGGTTGGTGACATTTAATTCGGTCAATTTTCTCATTTAGCCGATAGTCATGTAT
>MNZY01000214.1 GCA_001873845.1 Candidatus Altarchaeum sp. CG2_30_32_3053
AATTTTACTTTGCTAAATGTATTCAATAATTTGTAGAACACTCAATGTAGGACAATGATTTCTAACAGGCAAATCAGGGTGTAATTATGATAATTAAACTTGGTTTATATGTTTTTATGAAATTTATGTTAAAAATTTTTGCCATATAATGATATTCTCGTGCTCATCCTCATTCATTTTAAATTTTATCCTTCAAATCATTGTATGCCTTCTCCGCGGCAATTAAATTTTTCTCTGCCCGTTTTCCGAATTTATCCTTTATTGCATCTTTCATTGAGTCCAAAGATACCTCTTTTGTTGCACAAAAAGCGCCGAGCATTGAAGTATTAACTATCGGAACTCCCAATGTTTCTATTGCAATTTTTGTTGCATTTACCCTAAAGAAATTTTTCATATTGTAGTCCTTTTCGGAATTAACAATAATTTTAAGACCTTTGTGGACATTAACCTGGTCCATCAAACTCGGATCAAAAACAACCACATAATCCGGATCATAAATCTGTTCTCTGCTTCTTATAAATTGAGTATCAATTTTGCAGAATGCCTGCACAGGAGCTCCTCTTCTTTCAACACCAAATGACGGAAATGCCTGTGCAAATTTGTTGTCCTTAAAGGCCGCTTTTGCCAAAAGTTCGCTTGCCGTTACTGCTCCCTGCCCACCTCTTCCAAAGAATAGAACATTTATCATTTTAAAATTTTTCAAATACCTTTACAATACTTTTATAAATTATGTATAAATTATGATTTAACGGTTGTGTGCCATATAAAAGTAGGCCACTTATATTTTTGTAAATTATCAATTGAATTTTGAAGATTAAATAAAAATTTCAATAAATAATATTTTTGATTATAAAATTGATTGTTTTTAAGTCATTTAATTTTCCATCTTCTCCTTCTGTGTAGATGGATAATTTTTTTAATTCAATATCTAAAACACAAAATACAAATAAATTAATCAAATCTTTTGGCAACTTGATTTCTTGTTTTAATAGGTCTATGAAACCGTAATCATTCTCTCCTACTTTTTCTCCCTTTCGTCTTACTATTATTAAAAAATATATTTTTGTTTCTTTAAACTTTTTTACCTCTTTATTTTCAAGATCTATGTCTTTGCAATCGTTGATATACTTGGGCTTTTCAATCTCGGGGTTGTTGTTTATCAAATTATTGTATTTTTCATAAGCTACATTAAAATCCTTGATTTTTATATCTATTTCATTCTCGTCAGTGAATTTTAATTTGTTCCAGAATTTTCTTGAAAACACACTATTAAACCCCTCTACTTTTCTATTATTCCACGGGCTTCGTGGCGTAACGTATAACGGCTTTATGCCCAAGTTAAGTAAAAATAATGTCAATCTTCCTACACGCATTTCCTGACTTAAATTTGTTCCAAAAGCGGAATCGTTATCGATCTTTAAGACATCTGGAATAGGCTCACTTTGCCATATTTCTTTTAAGATTTTTATCGCTTCCTCTGTGGTTTGTCCTTCAACCCTTTTTACAATACCTTCTTTTTTAGGGCGAATGTATTTACAGGAAAGAAAGTTAATCTTATCCTTTGAACCTTTCAAATATTTTGGACCGATGAAATCCACACTCATCATTATTTTGCCCAATTTATTTAAAGTGCATTGTGGATATTGCATGTATTTACTTACTCCCTTCCTCTTTTTTTGCGGACTTTTTACCATTTTATATTCTCTTAATGTGCGATCTACAAAATCTATTGCTCATCCCTTTAAGTTGGGATAATTAATTTGTGAGATATTTTTTAAAAATCTGCTTAAAAATTAAAATTAGATATTATAAATTTAATTTTAAACATTACAGGACATACACAAAACAAATATGAATTCTTGACTTTTTATGTTCATTTACAAAATAATATAAGTAA
>MNZY01000255.1 GCA_001873845.1 Candidatus Altarchaeum sp. CG2_30_32_3053
CAGAATAATTGAAAACAGATTATTCCAAAATTTCGTTACCCGCAAACCTCCAAAGATGTGCTAATATCTTTTTTTACAAAAATTTAGAGTTAAATATTGAAAATGAAATATAATCTACTTTCTTTTTGTGTATAACCATCTAATCAAGTTTAAAGTATTCTTTCTTATCCAATTTCTTCTTTTAATAGTACAAATCAAAGAATTTAAAAAGATTATTGCCTAATTGGAAAGGTCGATGACATAGGTTACCCTTTCCAATTTAGATGGTCGATGACATAGGTTACAGTTTTTATAAATTCTTGACCTCATATTTCATCTTTTTTACCTGTTTGAATTTTTTACCATCTTTTGCTTTGTAGAAAACTATTAAAAAATGTTTGACTACATCTATCGTAACCCATACTCTTTCCCCCACATATCCCTTGTCGATCATGATTTCTTCATTAAGCATTTCAATTTTTCCATTGTTTTTTATCTCTCTGATGAAATGTATCCCGCAGGTATTTATCTCAAACCTTTTAGGGTTGAATTGAAAGTTTTTATCAAGTTTTCGTGAGAGTATATTTTTCAAGTTTTTGTTTTTTAATTTCCACTGTTGCAACTTGTTATGATTATTTTCAAATTTTTTGACTTCTTGCCTTACATTCTCTTCTGATTTGAATTGTTTCCTTGCCCAGAAGTTTTCTGAAAATAACTTAACAAACTCTTCAATACCTCCTTTCATCCATGATCTTCTTGGTGCTGTAAAAATAGGTTCTACACCAACATGTAACAGGAATTTAATGAATCTGCTGGCAAACCTTTTGTAACACCAATTGCCAAGAAACGATGTTGCATTGTCTATTTGGAGATATTTAGGTATGTCTCGTTTTTTGAACAATTCAATGAAAAATGAGATCACATAATCCATTGATTTTGTAGCAGATATATCTACAACAACTTCTCCACTTATCGTATCTTTAACACAACCCACATATATTTGTTTATTGCTTCCTTTAAGATATAACGGACCCTTGAAATCAAAGTAATAGAATTCATTAATTTTTGTAGGTATAATTTTTCTATATCGCTGTTTTGAATGAACCCGTTTATATCTCTTCTTTTTCTGAACCCGTAATTTGTTCTCACGAATTACTTGTTTGATTACATATAACTTTGGAATTTTATCATCAGAGTAACCAAGTTCGCTAAATTTGTGTCTGATAGCATCTACGCCAACACAAGAATATTCATAACCCATTTTTTCGCCAGACATTAACTCTTTTCGTATTGCTATGATCTTTGCCTCAATCTATGGTTTGGTCTTGTTTGCAATAGTTTTTGGTTTTCTAAATTCTTCTTTATACCAATCGTTTTTCTTTCTCTGAAAGCGTTTCCTCCATTTATAAAACCATTTACGGGAACACCCCCATTCGCTTGCATATATTGGTTGGTTTTTCACCTGATAGATGCGCATTTATGGCATCAATGCGTTTTTGTTCTTCCTTAGAAATATTTGTTGTATCCATTTGATGTAATTTAAAATTACATCAAATATACAGAAGTGTTACCTATGTCCCCGACCTATTTTTTCAAAAAATCTGTAGAAAAAACTGTAACCTATGTCCCCGACCTTTCCAACAATTGCTTGTGAGATTGATATATGTTTGAATAGAACCAGTGTGGTATTGAAATTTTGGAAATGTTTTTTTAATATCTTCATTTTTGTTAAGTTTGAATAGAACCAGTGTGGTATTGAAATAATAAAAACTTCTTATTTGTTTGTTTTTTGTTGTCAGTTTGAATAGAACCAGTGTAGTATTGAAATTTCTTTTTGATAGAAAATGCTATAGGTGTTTGTCGGGGGTTTGAATAGAACCAGTGTGGTATTGAAATGTATGGTGACATCTGTGTTCGACCACCTCGGGTGTTTTGTTTGAATAGAACCAGTGTGGTATTGAAATTATCCATCTTATCCACCTCCCAATCACCGTTTATAAGTTTGAATAGAACCAGTGTGGTATTGAAATTATTATTATTATTATTATTTTTTTTGTCATCACACTTACAAGTTTGAATAGAACCAGTGTGGTATTGAAATAATTTGTAAGTTTGTTGTGTCTGTTGCTGTTCCTATGTTTGAATAGAACCAGTGTGGTATTGAAATGAATTTTATTGTGTCTTCTTTTTTCTTGTCTGATTTGAGTTTGAATAGAACCAGTGTGGTACTGAAATTTTCTAATAGAAGAGGTAAATCAAAATCACTTCCACTTTGAATAGAACCAATGTGTTACTGAAATTTCACTCTGCGATTTCTACACCCCATGAATAGACCGCTCCGTTTAAACTTATTATCTTTTTTCACATTTTCATTTTCATTTTCATTTTCATTTTCATTTTCACAAAATATACCCTCTTGCATCTTCAATTAAGCCAAATCCCGAACATAAATTTTTTGTATCGGTCTCAATGCCTTCTATAGATATATTTCCAACCTCACATAAGTATTCAATATAAGTAAAAAGGCCGATTTTTTCAAATATAAATTTATGCGAAGCATAAGCTTTTAAAGAAACAGAAATCTTGCCTTTATCTGCTGTAATGAGCCATTGCTGGTTCTTTTTTCCTGATTTCTTTATACTTAAATTTTTGAAAAGGTATGTTTTATCTTTTGAGTTATCGTAAAATTCAAGCACAGACCGTATCTTGTGCTCAAATAGTAATATTTCAATCCTTGGCTCAAAGTAAGTCAATACAGAACCATCTGAGAATACGATTCTTCCCCAGTACCATGGAACAAACGGACCGATTACAACAACTTTCTGGACATAGCATTTTCCGGTGAAATTTTCTCCGTTTAATGTCCCGGTAAAATCAAAGTACATGTTTATTAAAGCAAAACCGGCAAGTAACTTAAAATATTTGTTGAACTCAAACGACTTTGAATTATCTTCTGGTTTTGTTATTTTGAAATTTGCAATTTCTTTGTTCCTTTTGGACAGAGTAAAGGAATAATCCGGAAATTTTCCATTATAATGGACATTATTTTGTTTGCTGGAAACCATAATCCCATCGGAATTTATTGATATTGAACATTTGTCTTCTAGGATTAAATTTTTCCTGTCGGTATAACCCCATACAGTTATGTACCCGTTTCTTCCTTCGCATTTTCTAAATATTATTTCTTTATTATTAACTTTTATAGACTCGCTGGTATGTCCAAACATTACGAGGAGTTGTCTTTTGTCTTTGGGTTTTGTTGATACATAAGTCATAAACCAATACTCTTTCCCTGTAGGAGGTAAATCTTCAAAACAAAAAAAGACAGGGTCAATTTCCTGTGCTGACGTTTTTGTTTTTTTAAGTTCCACCAGGGAATTATACTTTGAATTAATCTGTTTTATTTTTTCTTTTAAGTACCTTTTTTCAATATCTGACAAAATCCGGATATAATTATCCGCGGTATTAAACAGATAATCTGTTATTTTTTTATTTTCATCAGCCATTTTAAAATTTATTGAAAAATATGAAGGCGAAGCGAAGTTATTTTAAAATTTAACTGTGAGGTAGCTTTTTTCTGCCAGTTTTCCTAAATTTACTTCAAAAAATTCATAAATTTTCCCGCATCCATCCACCCTTCTGCATATTCAAGTGCTATGATTGCTCCTATAAAATTCCCGTTATTGTAAAAATAAACCGCATCTTTGTAATAATTCATAGCCATTTCGTAAAATTTCCTGCTCTCTTTTGTATTCACCGTCAGTGTTAAATTTTCAAAGAGGGCTTTTGCCTTGTTCAGATATCTTTCGGCTCTTTCATTTACCCCGTCATGAACATCGGCGTACATTTTAATTTTTAATTATTTTGTTAAATTTTAATTTTATTTATTTAATTTTAATTGTGATATTTTTAATTAAAATGAAACTTTTAGTAAGCGTCAGGAATGTGCTTGAGGCGATAAACGCGATAGAAGGAAAAGCAGATATAATAGATGTTAAAAATCCAAAAGAGGGCTCACTTGGTGCATGCACACCAAAAACAATAAAAGAAACAGGAAAAATTTCGCATAACTATAATTTATTATGTTCAGCAGCGATCGGTGATGTTCAGCATGTAGGGAATGCGTCTCTTGCCGCTCTTGGTGCAGCGATATGCTGTGTTGATTATATTAAAGTCGGGTTAATGACCGAAAGCACTGCACCCGCTGTTTCAATTATGAAGGCAGTAACTAAGGAAGTAAGCAGTTATAAAAATTTTTACGGCGAAAAGATAAAGGTTGTTGCAGTGGGATTTGCTGACTGGTATCTGGCAAATACATTTCCTGTTGAGGAACTATACAACATCGGACTGGCAGGCAACTGTGATGTCCTGATGATAGATACTGCAATAAAAGGCGGAAAAAATTTATTTGATTTTATGAAAAAAAAAGAGGTTGCGGACTTTGCCAGAACCGCCAGTGACCTGGGGTTTGAAGTTGCGATTGCCGGTTCGCTGAGAAATAAAGAAATTTCCGTTCTGAGAAACATATCCGAAATAGACATAATTGGCGTCAGAAGTGCTGCCTGTGGAAATTTTGACAGAAACGGAGAAATAGACAAAAACAGGGTAAAGGAACTGAAAGAAAATTTAGAACAGGGAACAAAAGAAATAACAAATTTATAAAAAAAAAGAGAAAAAAACAAAAATAAAAAGATTTTATGTGTCATAAGTGCTATAAGTGTTAAAGGTGATTTTTACCCGGGACATCAGAATTGGGATTTTTTTATGTAATTTATCGTAATATCTCCCATAAAACCTGAGTTTCCCACCCCAGCGTAAAAGTTTGGGCGTAATTTTTAAATCCCAAAGATTTAAAAAGATACGAACGAAGTGAGCGTATTTTTGTTTTTAAGCATAATTAATTTTGTAAATTTTTAAAATTACTCGTCCATTTTTTGATGGTGGGAAAGAAGGGATACATACGAGTCTCTGAAAACTAATTCCGTGGTTGTTTTATCTTCTTCTTTTAATTCTTTTAATTGCATTTCAATG
>MNZY01000252.1 GCA_001873845.1 Candidatus Altarchaeum sp. CG2_30_32_3053
AGGACTTACGCAAGGCAGATATGAATTCTTGACTTTTTATGTTCATTTACAAAATAATCTAAGTAAGTCCTATAACTTATAAAAATATTAGTAAAAAAACAAACATATAATTATCCCAATTTTAGTGGGCCAGCACCGATTTTTGGTATTTAAAAAATCTCACAGATTTTTTAAAGATTGAAAACTTGCAGTTTTCAGTATTTAAAAAATCTCACAGATTTTTTAAAGATTGAAACCGAAGGTTTCAATATTTCAAAATTTCATTTTGAAAATACGCTCACTTCGTTCGTGTCTTTTAAAATTCTCTGCGAATTTGAAAATCACCTCGCAGTTGCTCGGAGATTTGAAAATCCTTTTGGATTTTAAAATACCTCCCGAATACTTACAAAATTTATTAAAAAACCCTACATCTTTATCACTACCTATTTTTTAATCCCACATTTTATTTTCTCCATCAACAGCTCCATATACGACAAGGTCAGTGTTTCACCTTTTTCAATTCCGAAAAATTTCAAAATTTCAAAAATTTTATCCTTATCTGTCAAATTTTTGCCTTCAATTTCAACAAAATTTCCTAGTTGCTCTACCTTATCAACACATATATGTAATTTTTCAAATTCATATTCCTTCCTGTCTTTTTGAACATTTGCAACCGTCTTAAAGCCCAACAGCGTTAAAATTTCAGAAATTTCTTCGCCGCAATTTATTTCAATTTCCTCCCTTGTTTTTGTTTCCGCATCAAGCCGTTTTCCTTTATAGGTCAAAAATGTTTTATCATTTATTTTTCTTATTCTCAGTGCTTCATCTGTTTCTGCAAAATCCCTGCACGGGTGGTTGAAATATAAGTCCTCCTGAATTTCAGTCTTTAAAAATTTTGCATTTGTTTCCTTTAACCTTTTTTTAAATTCCTCTAAATTTTTAATTTTTGCCTTGACTTCTACTTCAAGCATTTTTGATAAATTTGATACATTGTATTATCTTGTTGCTTTTATTAATTATACTTTTATTAATTACATTGCTTTTTAGATATCATTTTTTAAATTTTATGAATACAGGAAGTAAGGGGGGGGAGGGTATTAAAATAAAATTGTATAGAATTTTAATTTTCTTGATAATTTATTAAATTTTTAACTTTATTTTTAATTCAAATTTTTAACTTTATTTTTAACTTTATTTTAAATTTTATGAATACAGGAAGTGAAGGGAGGGGGGGTAAGAGCAGACAGGAAGGCAAAGGCACAAAAACACACAGAGAAATAAAAATTTTAATCGTTAATTACGGGGCTGGAAATTTAAGAAGCGTTGCAAATGCGTTCGGACTGCTTCAGGTAAATACAGAAATTGTCAATATTAGCGACTTGAGCGAAGATGTGATTAACAAATTTGATGCAATTGTTTTGCCGGGCGTCGGAAATTTTGATGTGCTTGCAGAAGCAATTAAAGGAAAAGAAGAAATTTTCAGAAATTTAAAGAAGCAGTTTTTGGGAATTTGCCTGGGATTACAAATTTTACTATGCAGAAGCGAAGAAGCAGAAAACGTAGGCGGGCTGAGAATAATTAGTGGTGGAAATATAAAATTCAGAAATTTAAAGGTTCCCCATATCGGCTGGAATAAAATCAGGGTTTTAAAAGCGCATCCTGTATTAAGTGGTTTGGACAATAACTTCTTCTATTTTGTCCATTCATATTATGCAAATCCAAAGACAAATGATTGTGTTTTTGCAAGTTGTAATTACTGTATTGATTTTCCAGCAATTATTGTGAAGGATAATTTCATAGCAACACAGTTTCATCCTGAAAAGTCAGGAAAAAGCGGAATAAAATTTTTAAAAAATTTCATAAAATGGGTTAAAAAACATAATTTTTATTACAAAAATGGATTCAAAAGAATATGAACTTGAATATTTTAAGGCAAATAAATTTTACAGGAAGCAGTGCCCATCCTGCAAAAGATATTTTTGGACACAGGACAAAGGTGTTGAAATCTGCGGCGAACCTCCTTGCGGAGAATATAACTTTATAGGCAATTCACCGATGAAGAAAATAATGAATTTGCACGAGATGAGGGAATTTTATCTGAAATTTTTTGAAGAAAATGGCCACAAAAGAATTAGCCGTTATCCGATAACTGCACGATGGAGGGATGATGTTTTCTTTACACAGGCGTCAGTTTACGATTTTCAGCCGCATGTTTTAAACGGAACAGTTGAGCCGCCTGCAAATCCCCTGACAATTTCCCAGACATGTGTCCGGTTTAATGACATTGACAATGTTGGAAAAACAGGAAGGCATTTTACGATGTTTGAGATGATGGCACACCATGTATTCAACAAAAAAGATAAATTTGTTTATTTTAAAGATAGGACAGTTGAATTATGCAACACCCTGCTGGTTGAAAAGTTAGGAATCAGTCCAAAGCACACCACTTATGTTGAAGCAGAATGGGAAGGCGGAGGAAATGCGGGTCCCTGCTTTGAAGTAATTGTTGATGGAATTGAACTTGCAACACTGGTTTTTATGATGTATAAAGATGTAATTGATGATAATGGCAATGTCAGAAGGGAATTAATGGATATGCAGGTTGTTGATACCGGCTACGGACTTGAAAGATTTGTCTGGATGTCTCAGGGAAAAGAAAATGCGTATGAATGCATCTTTCCAGATGTGCTGAAATTTTTAAAGGACAAATTAAATTTAAAGACGACTAATGAGCAGAGCAAAATTTTGGCCGAATATTCACGAGTTGCGGGAAATTTTAATGTTGAATCAAAGAAAAAACTGGATTTATTGAGGGAAGAAGCAGCAAAACGCATTAGAATCAGTGTTGCTCAATTGATTGAGGTTGTATTTCCTTATGAAAATTTATACGCTGTTGCAGATCATACAAGGGCGTTAATGTTTTTGCTGAATGACGGCGTTGTTCCGTCAAATACAAAGGCAGGATATTTTGCGCGGCTATTAGTCAGAAAAACGATAAGGGCATTAAAAAATTTAAATTTAAATATTCCTATAGCAGAAATAGTTGAAAAGCAGATAGATGCATTTAAGGGTCAGTTTCCGGATGTTAATGAAAACATGGCAGAAATTTTAAATTTAGCAGGTATAGAAGAAAAAAGGTATGCGGAAACATTAAAGGAAGGAAAGGACATAGTAAGCAGATTAGCAAAACAAAAACAAAAACAAAAAAAGCCCATTGACAATAACGATTTGATAATGCTCTATGATACTTATGGATTAAATCCCGAAATTGTTAAGGAATTTTTGGGTGTTGAAATTTCAATTCCTGATGATTTTTACATTCAGGTTGCGAAGGCGCACGAGAAAAATACTTGTATTAAGGAAGAAAAGAAAGAAAAAATAAATTTAAATCCAGAAGGGATTCCGGATACGGAACTGCTGTATTATAAAAATTCTGAAATTTTTGAATTTGACGCAAAGGTATTAAAAATTTTAGATAGTTTTGTTGTTTTGGACAAGACATATTTCTATCCCGAAGGAGGGGGGCAAGAATGCGATACGGGCTTTGTTGAAAATTTAAAAATAAGTGATGTTCAGAAAAAGGGAAAAATCGTTATACACAAAACTGAAAAAACAGAAGGAACCGAAGGCAATTTAAAGGAAGGACAAACAGTACATTGCAGGGTTGATAAACAAAGAAGAATTCAATTGACTGCGCACCACACGGCAACACACATAATTAATGCGTGTGCAAGAAACAGACTCGGAAATCACATATACCAAAGCGGTGCCCATAAGTCGGTTGACATGGCACGACTGGATATTACGCATTACGCATTACTTGCCAGCAACGAATTACAAAAATTAGAAAACGATGCAAACCAGACTATCGCAGATGAAAATCCCATAGAAATTTCATTCATGAAAAGGAACGAAGCGGAAAGTAAATACGGATTCCGTCTTTATCAGGGGGGTGCGGTTCCGGGAAAATTTATAAGGGTTATAAAAATAAACGACAGCAGGGGAAATTTAATTGATGCAGAAGCATGCGGGGGAACGCATTTTAACAATACAGGAGATGTCAGAATTATAAAAATAATAAATCAGAAAAGGATTCAGGACGGAATCCTGCGACTGGAATTTGTCGCGGGAAAAAAGGCACATGAATTTATCAGCAACAACGAGAAAATTTTAAAAAAGAGTTCAGCAATCTTTTCGGTTGAAATTTCGCAGCTTCCAAAGACATGCGAGAGGTTTTTTAATGAGTGGAAGATACTGAGAAAGGAAAACAAAGAATTAAAAAACACAGTTTGCGAAATTTTAAAGGAAAATTTAAAAGGCAGGAAGAATGTGAAATTGCAAATAGATTATTTGGATGCGAATGAAATTATTGACATAGCAAAAAATTTAAGAAATTTCGCGATTGCCAATTTTAAGAATAAAATTCTGGTTAGCGATCTGGAAAATCAGGGCATCGGCATTAATAATAGTATTGGCATTAAGGGCTTAAAAGCGATAAGAGAAATAAAAGGAGAGAAAGGAATGTTCAGGGTTTATGTGTTTGGAAATGAGGATGTTGAAGGAGTTAAGAAGTTGGTGAATTCGGCATGATAAAAATGAAAAATTAACACAGGAGCAGTTACAATAAGTTACAATAACAAAAGTTTCCCATTTCAGTTTAATCCATTAACAAATCACCTCGCTGTTGTTCGGAGATTTAAAATTTCTAATGAAATTTAAAATAAGATTGAAAATCTGTTGATTTTAAAATTGTGAAAATATTTTCTAAAACCAGTATTTAAATCTTTTGTATAAATTCTTGAGATTATTTATAGGTTTAATCTTAATAATTTAATGAGTTGGGAAACTTTTGTTATGTACTATAACAAGCATAATTTTTCTTTATAATCAACAACAATA
>MNZY01000253.1 GCA_001873845.1 Candidatus Altarchaeum sp. CG2_30_32_3053
ATCAGTCTAAGTACAGCGGTAGCTTTTAAAAAAGCTCCATAAAATTTATATAGATGTAGCCACCACTTATACACAGATTATTACACAAGAATATGATCTACTTTGTAGGTAGGTTATTATAGCAGTCTAATTAAAAATACTCAAAAATATAAATTTAATTATCTTTTAAAATTTTAAGATGATAATTACCCTGTCAGGAACAATCGGCTCGGGAAAAACAACCATCGCAGACGAAATTTCAGACACAAACTTTGTACACATATCTGCAGGCGGAATAATGCGAAGAATGGCCAAGGAAAGAAATTTATCGCTTTTGGATTTTTCTGCTTGCGCCGAAAAAAATTTTGAAATAGATAGAGAAATAGATAATCTTCAAATGTCACTGGTTGAAAAGGAAATTAAAAAGGGAAATAATTGCGTTGTTGAGGGCAGAATTTCGTGGTTTGTAATGAAGTCAGATATAAAAATTTTTCTGGATGCAAATATTAATGTCAGAGCAAAAAGGGTTGTCCAAAGAGAAAAATGCAGTTATGAAGATGCGCTCAAAAGTATAAAGAACAGGGAATTGAGCGAATATAAGCGGTTTAAGGAAATTTATAACATAGATATAAACGATTTAAGAAATTACGACCTGTGCATAAATACCTCAAAGTGGGGCATTGAAAGCATGGAAAAGATTATTTTCACGGCAATTGAAAATTTAATAAACGAAATTTAAAAATTTAAAAATTTAATGCCCTCTGAAAGGCGATGTTACATAAGAAATTATATCATTCAGCCATATCTTTATGTATCCTACTTTTGGAATAAGAATCCACGCATTTGTTACTACCTGTGTTTCGGGAATTAGTTGCATTGCTGTGCGTGTGTCTCCCATTAAGCCGCACTGGTCGGAAATCGGATTATTGTCTCCTTTGGTTATGTAAAATTTAAAGTTGCATTCTTTCGGAAAATTTTTGTATTTGCAGATTCCTTTTATTACAGGTGTGTTTGTGTTGTATGTTGTTTCTTCGTTACATATTTTAACACTTTCTATTGCTTCTTCAATTTGTTCCTCTTTAATGCAGTCCAATGTTCCAGTATAATTCTCAAATTTACAGTCCTTTATAGTAATAATTCCAATGGCTCTGTGAATAATCGGAGCTGATTGTGAGCTGTAATGTTCAAAGTCCCTTTCATAAATAATTATATCTCCGATATTTATGTTATCCGTTCGCTTGGTTATTATTACATCTCCTTTATCAAATCCGTTAATAAGCGGAAAGTTCGTATAATTTAACTTATTTTCTTCAAACCAGTTCTTCCATTGTGTATCTTCGTGCAACATACTTGTAGAAATAACGACGACAATCGGAGGAAAAGGAGGGCCTAATATTTGATACATAGCTCCGAATACGACCAACACTGCCACAAGTGCATAAACAACATCCTTCACGAGTGAAAATGCTTCATGTTTGATATCTGATTCGGGCTTATAGTTAGATGGCTGCATCTTAAAATAAAAGATAAAATTTAAAAAATCCGGGAAAATAAATAAAATTTAAAATAAAATTTATCAAAATGTCCAAAATAAAAAAATTTAAAACCTAAAAATAAAAAATTTATATTTGTTTGGTTGTAGGATTTTTTATTCTTTATCTGTCACAACTATAGATATACTTGATTTACTTCTGTCATTGGTGTTGCGTTTTTGGCTCCTTCCGGAAGTTGTATATCTATTTGCTTATTTATACCATTATACACAAATTTCATTTGCCTATTTATTTTCATTTTCATACCCTGCACAGATATATCTATATCAAAATTTGCATCTTCTTTTTTGATGAAATTTGTTGCCTTATCTACATAGACTGTGTATGAACTGACATTTATAGTTTCTATTCCAGGCACCGTTGAATTTTCGCTAATCTGTTCTTTTAATTTTTCTGCATCCGGCACAACATTCACTTTATAACAGACCACTCCATCCACACTTTCTTCGCCAACAACATCAATCTTTGTCTGCGAGCTTTTTAAAATTTCTACTGTTTTCTCATATTGTTTTGCCAAATCTTCAAAACCAGACATTCCGCTTCTCCCTTGTTCTAAATCGGACTTTGTCATCTTAATCCATTGTTCTGCCTGTTTTATGTACATTTCACCGCCAATCAGATATAGTTCCACAATTAGTTCTGCCGTGCTTATATTTATATACATTTTTTTGTTCTCCACATCAACTTTTCCGTTCATAGGCATAGTAACAGCAGCTTCCATTCCAGGCACCTTATAAATTGTCTCGCTCTCAAAAGTATACTGCTTTACATTCTTCTGCGCCTCAACCACCTTATTCACAACAAATCCTCCGCCATCGCTTCCGATACATCCGGACAACAACAGCATACCTGCAACGACAATTGCCCCCAAAATAGCATATCCTTGTTTCATTTTAAAATTTATAATTATAATATAATTATTATTAAAAGATAAAATAGGTAACTATTCAGTCACCAAAAAAATACGCTCACTATTATTTATGTATTTTCAAAAATTTCATTTTCAAAATTACGAGTGTTTTTTTGACTTTATGGTATTTTTTAAAATTTTCAAAGGTAAATTTTTGCACCCCTTGAATAGTTACTAAAATATAAAATAAGGCAAATCAGATAACATATAAAATTATATAAAATAAGGCAAATCAGATAACATATAAAATTATATAAAATTAGTCATATAAGATAATAGAAGTAATATCAGAGGCATTAAATCCATTTGAAATTCGAAACAATTCACTAAAATTTATCACGATGGAACAAAAAACAGCACAATATATCAAAAGGAAATTTCAGGAATATTATATTAAGCACAACATCTCTGCACCACCCGAGGTCCATCACAGAGAATTTGGATTTTGGCTGGATTCTGAAAGAAAATCCGTACCAATCAGACCTAAATCGTTCAAATCGGAAAGCGAATTAAATCATTATCTACGGACACATCAGTCGCTTTTTCATATTTCATATTCTGCAGCATATTATGAATTTCCTGAAAATGAAATTTCCCGCAAAAACTGGCTTGGAGCAGATCTGCTCTTTGATTTTGATGTTAAAACAGACTTTATTGAACCCAGAAAAATCGGAGAAATCTGGGAGGAAATTTTGAAACTGCATGACTTTTTGAAATGTGATTTTGGATTTGCCTCACAGGATATTAAGGTAAATTTTTCAGGAAGCAAGGGATTTCATGTGAAGGTCTTTGATGAAAAGGTGAGAAAGTTAGGAAAGGAAGAAAGAAGAGAAATTCTGGGATATGTAATGGCAAACGGCTTGCTTAAAGACA
Source organism: Candidatus Altarchaeum sp. CG2_30_32_3053 (assembly GCA_001873845.1). GTDB lineage: Archaea > Altiarchaeota > Altiarchaeia > Altiarchaeales > Altiarchaeaceae > Altiarchaeum > Altiarchaeum hamiconexum. The sequence goes on from MNZY01000253.1 coordinate 3,316, forward strand.
TTAGAAAAAGTGCATTTTTTGAGATAAAAGAGGTTGGGACAGGAGTGGAAATAATGAACAGGAAAAGAAAAGGAGCCGAAACAAAAACAGAAATTCTGATAGGTCCAAAAATTGACGATGTCGGATGGGGCAAAAGGATAGTAAATTCAGCAGTTGAAATTTTAAAGGAACAGGAAAATAACAAACGGCTTGGAGAGGAAAAAAGAAAAAAAATAAAAGAAATACTTGAAGATATAAAAAATGGAAATTATAATAAATTCAGAGAGTATCTGAAAGATAAATATATGAAGGATAAAATTAAAAAATATGCCGTTAATTTAACCGCAGATACAGACAGACAGGTTACGCAGGATATATCACGATTAATACGTCTGGAGAACACACTGCACGGAGGGACAGGACTCATAGCAAAAAAAATTGACGATGTTGAAAATTTTAAGACAGAAAGAAATTTTAAGGAATTTGTTGCGTTTAATGAAACCGATGTTGAAATTTCTGTTAATGATGACCTGAAATTCTGGTTGCTCAATGACTTTGAACTAAAAAAAGGAGTTAATAAAATTCCGGAATATGTTGCAGTCTATCTGATGCTGAAAGGAAAGGCAGAAATTTTAAAATTTTAAATTTTATATTGCACAAATAAATTTTATAATAACTAAAAAAATTAACTAAAAAATTAAAGGTTACTGGTTATGTACCGTATGAAAGTAGGACACTTTTCTCTTATGCCTTTAAAAATATATACTTCAAAATCAAATAACTTATGGAAGACATAAGAAGTAGGTAATTTAGGGTGCTCATCCCTTTAAATTGGGTTAATTAATTTGAAAGTAATCTGTTCGCTTCTAACATCGTTTTTTTTTTATTTTGGTTTTCCATTGTTTTCAAAAATGTTTATAAAAATAATAGTAAAAAACAAATATATAATTATCCCAATTTTAGTAGGCTAGCACCAAGAATAAATACTATGCTTTATGAAAGGACTGCTTTATCAAGGTTACCGGAAAAGACAATTGAAAATCAGTTAAAGGAATTAAAAGAGGAAGATAAAATGACGCCGGAACTTGTTTTTAAAGACAAATATGTTTTGAACTTTTTAGGACTTTCCGATACATATAGCGAAAAGGACTTAGAGCGGGCAATACACAATGCCATTGAAAAATTTATCCTCGAATTTTGCAGGGATTTCTGTTTTGTAGCAAGGCAGAAAAGAATTACTATTGATAATGAGGATTACTATAGTCATTTTGACATCTTTTGATAATATTGTTTTTGTCCATATTTATTCTTCAAATCATAATACATGACTATCGGCTAAATGAGAAAATTGACCGAATTAAATGTCACCAACCAATTGAAACGAGAATTTTTTCCCATTAATATAATTGAAACTGTTGAAAAACCTCGTTTTTTGAGAAATCGGAATTTAAAACCGATATGCTCAAACAACCCAAAAATTTGGAATTTACCTAATTTGGGACTTTTTCAACGCTCTCTATGCTTGCATTCATATAAATAACATAGGAAAGAAAGTAAATAAATTAATGACATTTAATTCGGTCAATAGCCGATAGTCAT
>MNZY01000257.1 GCA_001873845.1 Candidatus Altarchaeum sp. CG2_30_32_3053
CAGAGAATTTGAAAAGACACGAACGAAGTGAGCGTATTTTCAAAACGCAAAGTTTTGAAAATATACTGAAACCTTTGGTTTCAATCTTTAAAAAATCTGTGGGATTTTTTAAATACTGAAAACTGCAAGTTTTCAATCTTTAAAAATCTACAAGATTTTAAAATACTAAAAATCTACAAGATTTTCATTCTTTAAAAATTTACGGAATTTTTAAATGAGAGCGAAGCGAACTTATTTTAAAATACAAAAGGATTTTAAGATCTCCGAGCAACTGCGAGGTGATTTTCAAATTCGCAGAGAATTTGAAAAGACACGAACGAAGTGAGCGTATTTTCAAAATGAAATTTTGAAATACTGAAACCGTTGGTTTCAATCTTTAAAAAATCTTTGAGATTTTTGAAATACTGAAAATCTGCGAAATTTTAAATCTCCGAACAAAGTGGGTGTAAAAATTAAAAATTTATTTCTGATTTTTTTGACGGCTGAACAGTTACTGGAGATTATAATTTAAAATTTAAGTAACAACCTTTTCCAGTTCGTCTGTTTCTGCGGCATACTTTATTTCAACAGCAATCCTTCTCCCTGTTGACATTGGTTTCCTCCACATCGTATTTCCATAAGGTGCCCCGACATTCATGTGAATATTTGTTCCCCCGCCAATTCTTGGTGCAACATCATAGATGAAAAAATTTAAGTCCTTGTCAACGCATGTTTGTAGGCAGAACGGCCCAATAATTCCGGGGTTGTAAAATTTCTTTGACGCATCAACAAATTTCTCTCCAATAACAAATGTCTTTTCAAGCAGTGATTCCCGTAAGGTTGCATTTGCGTGACCACATACAGTATATTCTGGATATTCCTGTGTTCCCGCGAGCGTTAATTGCTGTTTTGCCGGCAGTCGCACATGCCCGTCCAAACCTGATTCAAATCTGTAATCAGCCCCGAGCAATTCAAGTCCAAAGAAAGGTGAATAGAAGAAATTTAAATTAAAAACAGGGCCAATAATATATTCTTCAATCTGTGCTTTCTCCAAATCCTCTTTTGTAATAATTCCCTGCTTTATCCGTTTTTCTGACTTTTCAGCATATTCTTTATAACTTGCTACTGTAAAGAATCCCCTTTCCAGTCGTTTTTTTGCGTGTGGAAGTTTAATCATACAAAGTTTGTCTATACCCTCAGGACTTTCAATCTTTTTCGGATAAGGTAAATCTGCCTTCTCAAGCAAAGAATAGTAATTTTCCTTTTCTGTTCTTTCCTCCATTCTTAACATATATCTGTTTCCAAAAACCGGGACTTCAAAATTTTCAACTTCGTCAATAGAAATATAGGAAGTCAAAGCCCTGTTTGGAACGATAATTACATTACTTTTTATTAAATCTTCCCTAAAATTTAACATGTCCTTAAATTTATCCAAAAGCAAAATTTCATCAACACAGCCCCTTTTGTAATTCCGGATTTTTGTCTTTTTGTAATACATATATGGCTTTTCTCGTCCTTTCTGTGCAAATATGATTGTTTTTATTCCTTCCTCGCTTGCTCCGTCACAAACATCTAATGCGGAATGGCTGCCTATTGTTGCGATATTCAGATTTTTCCTGTTGTATTCTCTTAAAATTTTTGAAATTTCCATTTATATAAAATTAATACTAACAAGTATATAACCCAACATAACAATATAAAAAAATGATTATATAAAAATACCTATTATCTTATATAGTTATTTCTTCAACTTCAATATAGCACCCGCAATGTCTCCTTCATTTTCTTCCAATACATTCTTTGCTGTTTCATAATTACAACCTGTCTGTGCCATGACTAAATTTATATCATCATCTGTAATCTCTACCTTTTCCTCTCCTTCCTGTTTCACTACTTCCCTGATTTCCTTCTGTCCCACGATTTCTTCAACCTTTCCAGATACATTAAAAAGCACATTTCCCTGCATCATAACTTTTGAAACCTCGGGATTTGTGATTCTTAAATTTTTTCCACCGGTCCTCTTTATAATAACTTCACTCGCTTCAATTTCTTCCATTTTAATTCCCATACGTTGAAGCATTGCCTTCATTTGTTTTGGATTTCCTCCACTAAACGGAAACATCTTTATAATTTAATCTATGGTTTGTTTTTAAAATTTATTCTTTATTAAAATTTATTCTAATTTATGGTTTGTTTTTAAAATTTATTCTTTATTAAAATTTATTCTTTTGTCCATAAAATTTTTTCTTGCCGATTCAATAAGTAACTTGTTTTCAACCCTCGCTGCAACTCTCCTTATTGTTTCTATAGCATCAATATTTGCAGATACGGAATCAATGCCCATAATAATTAATTTCTCAACCATTTTCGGATCGCTTCCTGCCTGTCCGCATATTGAGGTCTTAACATTATTCTCTTTGCACGCCTTAATTACCATGTCAATTAACTTTAATACAGCAGGATGATGTTCATTATATAATTTTGCCACATGGGCGCTGTTTCGGTCTAATGCCAATGTAAATTGCGTTAAATCGTTTGTTCCAAATGAGATAAAACTAATTCCTTCTTTTATAAAGTCGTCTATTATCAAAGCCGCTGCAGGAATTTCAACCATCATTCCAAAATCCATTTTATCCGGATCCAAGCCAATATCGGATGCTAATTCTTTTGCCTTTCTAATTTCTGACGGATGCTGAATCATAGGCAACATAACTCCTATATTCGTAAGCCGGTCATCGTCTCTCAGTCGCCTGATTGCTTCAAATTCACATTTCAGGACCTCAACTTCGTCTATTGACCTACGAATTCCTCTCCAGCCAATCATCGGATTTGCTTCTTCGGGTTCATTTTCACCGCCCTTTAATGCCTTAAATTCGTCTGTTTTTAAGTCAAGAGTTCTATACCAGACGGGCCTCGGATACATGACATCAGCAACATCCCTGATTCCATTCATTATTTTTGTAACTAATTCTTCTTTCCTGTTTTCTTCTATTAATTTTTTCGGATGCTCGCCAATTTCAAGAAACATGTGTTCTGACCTTAACAAACCCACACCATCCGCACCTGCTTCTACTGCCTTCTCGGCAACCTCCTTAAAATCAACATTTCCTTTTATTTCTGTTGATGTGATTAGAAGGGAATGAATCATTATCTGTTGTACCTGTTGTTCTTCTGCATCTTTTTTTACTTTCTTTTTTGCTCCTTCCAGCGCAATCCTTCCTTCGTATATAAGTCCTTTTTTTCCATCAACAGTGATTGTGCTTTCATTAGTTAATTCCTTTGTTGCTGTCTTTGTTCCGACAATACAGGGAATTTCAAGTTCTCTAGCAACAATAGCCGCGTGACAAGTCATGCCCCCCTCGTCTGTTATTATCGCCGATGCTTTTTTCATCACAGGAACCATATCAGGAGTAGTCATTCGTGTAACAAGAATATCTCCCATTTTAATTACTGAAAGTTCAGAAGTATCACGAACAATCTTAACAATTCCGGATGCAATACCCATACTTACACCAAATCCGCTTAACAGGACCTTCTTCTCATTTGTTTCTTTGTTTGCCTTTGTCTCTTCATCTGTTTCTTCTTTAACTTTTTCTCCTTCAACCCCTTCCTTCTTTATTGTCGTAATAGGTCTTGCCTGAACCACATAAATTTTTCCGTATTCTTCACACCACTCAATATCTATAGGTGCTTTATAGTGTTGTTCAATTAATTTTCCGACATCTGCTAATTTCTTTATTTTATCATCGCTGAGTTTTTGTGCATTCTGATAAATTTCGTTTATATCCACCTGTTTTGTTATGCCGTCTTTTTTCACGAGTCCGATCTTTTGTATAGAAATTTTTTTGTCTATTATATTCGTTGTTTTTTTATCAACAAGGTATGTGTCCGGCGTAACAACACCTCCGACAACAAATTCTCCCAAACCATAAGCTGCTTCAATAATTATAACATCCTCTCCGGTAATAGGGCTTGCAGTAAACATAACCCCGGAGACCTGTGAATTAATCATTCTCTGCACAACTACTGCAAGATATGTCTGCATGTGGTCAAATTTTTGTTCTGTCCGGTAAAATGTTGCCCTTCCTGTAAATAAAGATGCCCAGCACTTCTGAACATTATATACAACATTATCCTCTCCGATTATATTTAAATAAGTGTCCTGCTGTCCTGCAAAGGATGCCTCTGCCAGGTCCTCTGCTGTTGCCGATGACCGGACCGCGACAAATGTATCATTTTGTCCGCACAGTTTATGATACGCCTTTTTTATTTCATCAGAAATTTCCTGCGGCATTTTGACACTCATAATAAGCTCCCTTATTTTCCTTGTATTCTGTTCCAGCATCGCCGAATTATGAATGTCTGTTTCTGCCAGAATTTTTGAAATTTCCTCTTTTATTCCCTGATTTGTACTTAAGAAATTTTTATACGCATTTACATTTACAACAAAACCCTCGGGAACGGGAATTTTTGTCCCAAACATTTCACCGAGATTTGCGCCCTTTCCGCCAACAAGCGGAACATCTTCTTTCCCCAGCTCGTCAAAAAAATTTACAAATTTTGTGTTTTTTTCCATTTTCGTATTTTTGAGATGTTTTAAAATTTAATTATAGTAATTATTAATTTAGATTTTTAGATTAATTTTTAGATTAATTTTTAGATTAAAACATAATAATTAATACATGACTATCGGCTATTGACCGAATTAAATGTCATTAATTTATTTACTTTCTTTCCTATGTTATTTATATGAATGCAAGCATAGAGAG
>MNZY01000090.1 GCA_001873845.1 Candidatus Altarchaeum sp. CG2_30_32_3053
TACACAAGAATACGATCTACTTTATAGGTAGGTTATTATAGCAGTCTAATTAATAATTCACAAGAATAAAAGTGGCCTACTTTCATATGCTACATAACCATTAGTAATTATCATAGTTGGCCTTTATCATATGATGAATGGTTGGAGTGGGCCGGTAAGTCCCATGAATTTTTCAAATGTTCGTACAATTATACCTGCGTGACTAAAAAGTTACATTCGTGGGAAAAATATCGGTACAACCTGATTAGGCACAATTGTATATGCAAGTTCAAACAATAAACGCACACAAATACTCTTGAAAATTTCTGAATTTTAAACTGATGTTAAAATGATGTCTTCGGAATTTCTGAGTGAATTGCTGTTATTTCTTTATAAATTTCAGCAACCTTTTCTATTTCGTTGCCTTCAAGAATCCTGTGCAATTTTCCATTATGTAATATTCCAACCCTGTTTGCTATATCCTCAACCTCTCCAAGAATATGGGATGAATAAAATATTGTCATTTCAGAACCTGCTTCTGAAATATGAGAGCGAAGCGAACTTATTCCTTCTTTACTTAACCTTTTCAGTAAAATCTGGATGTCCGTTTTTCCAGTTGGATCCAATCCTGAAGTTGGCTCATCCAAAAACAGAACTTTTGGATTCTTGACAAGAACGCACGCAACACCGAGCCGCTGCCTCATACCTTTTGAGAATTGTCCGGCTTTTCTGTCCTTTGCACTTTGAAGTCCAACCATATCCAGAACTTCGTCAATCCCCTCTTCCTTAGCGCCCCCGTTTAAGTCAGCAATATAACGAACATTTTGTCTTGCGGTTAATGAACCATACAGATATACACTCTCTGGCAGAAAGCCAATACATTTTTTAACATCAATAGGATTATTCACTATGCTGTATCCGTTTATTATTGCGTCCCCTTCGGTTGGTTCAATCAGGCCGACAAGAATGTTCATTGCAGTTGTTTTTCCCGCTCCGTTACTTCCTACAAGGGCAAAAATTTCTCCTTTATAAACGGTTAAATTTAAATTTTCTATTGCCATGAACCCGTCAAAATCCTTTGTTAAATTTTTACATTCAATTATTGTGCTTTTAGCATCTGCTTCTATATTATTTTTTATTCCTTCGCTTGTATTATTTTCCATTTTTATTCGTTTTTGATATTTATTTTATTGATTTAACACCGATTTTCGTAAGGTGTTTAATTATCATAATTACACCCTGATTTGCCTGTTAGAAATCATTGTCCTACATTGAGTGTTCTACAAATTATTGAATACATTTAGCAAAGTAAAATTCTGATAATTATAATTTCTAAAATTATGACCTAAATTTTCTAATTCTACCAAAATTTATAAGTTTTGTTTAATGGGTTCTTATTTTTTTAACGATTTTTTAACGATTTTTGAAAATTTAG
>MNZY01000098.1 GCA_001873845.1 Candidatus Altarchaeum sp. CG2_30_32_3053
TATCATGTGTGCGGACGAATTAAAAATAATGCTGTTGTTCTTCAAGATGACGGTTCTGAGATAAACATAATTCAATACTTCGAGAAAATTATTAGTGAAAAGGAGAGAAAAATAACAATTACTGTTAGAGGAAAGGAAAAAATATATTATGCTGTAGAATATATTTTAAATCTTAAATCTATCGGCAAATGTAAAGTTGTTGCTTCTAGAACAGAAGAGTATTTGTTTGCCTGGGAAGATATTCCTGGAAAAGATAGCAAGTGTTTTAGAGAACATCTTGAGGAATGCCGGAAAATCATTGGGCGAAAGATGCAAAAATTAAAAAATTGATGAGGAAAATATAAGTATTACAAATGGAGAAAACCCAATTATGCTAACAATTAGCAAAAGAGAAAATAAAGCAATATTGCACCTCAACAATGGAAAAACATATGAATACATCTTAAAAAATGAGAGGGGGTAAGTTTAACATATATGATAACAAAGAGATAAAATATTACGGCTGTACAGATAGAAAACTTTTTGCAATTAGCATTCTTTACATTTATGAGAATCGGTGGAATATAGAAACTGTCCATAAAGAAGGTAACCAAAAATTGGGTTTTAAAAATTACCAAATGCAAAATAGGCAAGCAATAGAACGTATGTTTCAGATTATCTTTCTTGTTTGGGCCATTTTGCTACTCCTCGGTATTAGTAAAGAAAAGACTTTGGGAGGCAAATCTATACTAGGTGTGGAGATAGAACATATACGAATAAAATATTATATACGCACCATCTTATTTGTATTCGAATATTTTAATATCCCCCCTCCTCCGTTAGGGGGTCTTGCTAAACTTATTGAATCCATGTGATTTAGATTATGAATGAAGTATGGTTTGAACATATTCTATACGAACCATATGTGCAACAATTATTTGCTGTTAGATTTAGTTCTATAAAAAATTGAAGAATATCTGCTTTAAAAACAGAAAAAAGCGTATCTTTTTTATTTTTTAGACACGCATTTCAACAAAACCAATTATTTCTAAAACAAATAATTCAATGTTTTACTAATTTTTAATAAATTTTGCAAAATTGTATACAAATTGATCAACTCACGAACAAAAAGTTGTCATGTAGAGTAAAATATGAGATAATACTATATATATGTTGTTGCTTATTCGCGGAGCAACGAATCTTCCAAAAATTATTTAAATTCAAAAATGGCAATATCCTG
>MNZY01000222.1 GCA_001873845.1 Candidatus Altarchaeum sp. CG2_30_32_3053
CATTGCATGATGGAAAACTAATTAAAAGATGGAAATATTGGAAACATGTTCTAAATATTGCTGTTGATTATAGCCTTGAAAAACACTTGTTATAGTACAAAGAAGATGTATCAATAACATAAATATTTCCTGTCATGTTATTCTCTTATTTTAGATAGTATTTTTTTGTCGAGATTTTTAGATACAAGAGAGATGAATTTCTCTCAACTTAATTCTTTATAATCTAAATTTTAGGATTCACCCTTCCTTCTGCCTTCAAATTTTAGATTCTCCACAATCTCAATTGATTTTTCCTACTCATTGATAATACCTTCACCTTCAAAAAATTCCATCGCTTCATCAAGTGTAATATCATTTAAAGGAATTACATAATCGCTCTTCTTAAAATTTACTGCCTTTCCTTTTTTGGCAATCGCTTGCATTTTCTCTATTTCATTTCTTATTTCATCCTGCAAGACCTTTGCCTTTTGAACATACTCTGCAATTTTATTATCATCTACATTCATTTTATCAAGAAGTTCCTGTGAAATTTCGTATTCCTCACTTTCCCCTAATAATCTGACAATAAATGTCACCATTTTAAATTTATTTAAAATTTGTATTTTTTTAAATTTTTAAATTTTATATCTTAAATTTTCATGACTTAAATTTTATATCTTAAATTTTACTTTTACATTATTACTTTCCGAGCTTTGCCTTTAATGCCGCCAGTTCGTTATTAACCGTACTGTTGCCTCCAATCTTTGCAAGTTCCCTGTCAATATCGTCCTTCTTTTCCAGGCCAAAATCAACCTCTGCAAGTGTTCCTTCACCAACCATTGTTGTTATCGCATCTGCTCTCGCCTTCTGCTTTTGTATCTTTTCTTCAACCCTGTCAACCGTTGATTTGACATCCATTATATCCTCGCTTAATCCGGTTAATGATTCCTGAACCTGAACTGTCGCTTTACTTGCATCATATTGCGCCTTTAAAATTTCCTTGTGCGCCCCGAACTGCTGTATTTTTATCTCTAACTTCTGTTTTGTTGCCTTTAAATTTTCCAGATTTTTATCCAGACCAGCAATCTGCTGATTTAAATTTTCAATTGATTGCATCGTTTCCTCCTTTCTGTTCAATGCCAATGTTGCCAGATCATCCCTTCCTGCATTTACAGATGCTTCTGCCTGCCCTTGATATTTATCGCATGCAACCTTCAGCTCATTCCTTTTTATTTCAAGCTGTTTTTTTGCGGTCATAACATCAGCAATTCCTTTGCTTACATTCTGCAATAATTCCTTTTGTTTTTTGTAACTATAATCCAGCATTTCCTTTGGATTTTCCGCTCCTTCCAGCAACCCGTGTATCTTCGCAGACAAAATATTCGCTGTCCTTTTTAGTATGCCCATTTTTGTTTCGCTTTTATTTAAATTTTTTAAATTTTATTAAAATTATATTTATACAATTAAATTTAAACATTTAAATTTATACAATTAAATTTAAACATTTAAATTGAGCAAATCCCTGACCGTGCCAAAATGAAAAGTTTCAAAATTTTCAACTCCGAAAACATCAGAATTTTCTATGCTTTCCGTATTTAAAAACTGAGACAATAAATTTCCCTGCAAAACATCCGTTCCTTCGGTAATAAAATTAAATGCAGGAATGACGATTAAATTTTTATCCCCAAATTTACCCTTTAAAAAACACTTCATTTTTTCGGTTCTTTCAGATGTTCTCAATCCAACGCAGGGATGCCTGTGAGCAATAACAACGGTCTTATTTTCAGCTAAATCATCAAAACCTTTTGGAATTTTATCGCCGTGCAATATGAAAAAATTTTTAACTGCAAAATTTTCACAAAATTTAACATTCAGGGACTCTGCCATTCCTTTTATAAAATTATCGTGATTTCCCCTGATTAACACAATTTCGCCTGTGTAGTGCCTTAAAAAATTTATAAGTTCTGATGTCTCCTTATATTCCTGCCTGCTTTTCCTTCCGAATTCGTGCTTTAAGTCCCCGTTAATTATAAGTCGTTTTATTTTGTGGTACGAATTTGCCTTCTGAAAAATTTCTTCCAGTCGCTTTATTATCTTTTTGTACTGGAATTTGGGAATAAGGATTCCTTCGCTTATTAATGCATTTTCATAGCCCAGATGCAAATCAGCGATAATTAAATTTTCATCAATCTGCAAGGCCATATCAATAATCCTCGCCCCATAAAGTTCAACATCTTCCACATCTTTCATATAAAATTTATCCAACATAAATTTAATAAATTTTTATAAAATCCCTAATTCTCTTTCAATATCAAGAATACCGTAATCCAGTCTATAGTCCTTCTCAGCCAGATATTCCTTCATGCGCTTCATCGTAAGTCCAGCCATTTTCGCTGCTTCGGAAAGGGATATTCTCCCTTCTTTGTATAGTTTTGACGCTTTTGCCTTTCTAAACTCTCTCAGTCCAAGTCCAATCATCTTTTTAACTATTACTTCCTTGTTACTCATATCCTCTTCGGCTATCTTGTCAATCTCTTTAAGTATTGATTCCTTTATGGAAAAACAAAATATGCACTCGTTTTCCTTTTTTTTATTATCTTCGCATCCCATTTAAATTTAAATTTTTGTTGTTGTTAATTATTCATAATCTATCAAAAACATCATCTAATTTGCAATCTGTGATATCTGTCAGTAAAAATTCCTGTCATTCAACTGCCTTTTTCTTTTGTCTGTTGTATGTGTTCTTGTTGCATACGCATCAACTTAGATTTTAAATCTGGTTTTACCCAATTTTTTAAGGTTTTATAAAGTTTAAAAAAATATTTCAGGCGCATTCCATATCCTTGCCTTATAGATTTATAATTTTTGTTTGAATTCCACAACTTTCTTGCTCCGAGCAAAACAAATTCTGAATTTATCAAATATGTCTTTTTGCCAAAGCACATTAAGGTGATCATCCCTTTAAATTAGGATGGTTATTTTGTGAGAGATCTTTTAAAAATCTGCTTAAAAATTAAAATTAGATAGTATAAGTTTAATTTTAAACATTACAGGACTTGCGCAAGGCAGATATGAATTCTTGACTTTTTATGTTCATTTACAAAATAATCTAAGTAAGGACTATAACTTATAAAAATATTAGTAAAAAAACAAATATATAGTTATCCCAATTTTAGTGGGGCAGCACCGAGTAGTTAGTATAAATTTATGTTTCCATTTATTTGACACTCAACCGGTAACCGTTAATTTGGTCAAAATTTAAAAAAGCCAATAGTCGTGTATATTAAATATTAAATTTAAGGTATTAGATATTTAAATATCAAGGCCATATTTTTGATATCAGGATATATTCAAAATTTAGCCAAAATTCTATTTTTGTTTTATCTGCAACCATAATTCATTAGTTAAAATAAAAGGATTATTTTAATCCTCTTTATCTTTATACTTTTCATACAACGCCTTCTTTTGCATTTCATAAACCTTCATAGCACCATCAACTACCAAATCAAACGCTTTGTTAAATTCTTCCTTTGTCAAAATCCCGTCCATCTGCAACAACACAATTTCCTTATTTTTCGGAATAATTGCAACTGGCAAATCACAGTCACCATAATTGTCTTCTTCTTTGCACAAATCCATAACAATTTCACCATCAACCTTTCCAGTTGTGCATCCTGCAACCAAATCCTTCATTGGAACTCCTGCATCCGCCAGTGCTAATGAGGCAGCAGTTATTCCTGCAATCCTTGTTCCGGCATCTGCCCTCAATATTTCAATATATACATTTATCTGTGTATTCGGGAATTCTTCTGCTAATACTACAGAGGATAGTGCTTCTGTTATTACTTTTGAAATTTCAACTGATCTTCTGTCAGGGCCCGGTCTTTTTCTGTCTTCAACACTAAACGGTGCCATGTTGTATTCACACTTTAAAATGGCTTTGGTAGAGTCCTCTTCAAATCTTGGAATTACTTCTCTTGGCCCATAAACACCAGCAATAACTTTATTCTTTCCCCACTCAAGAGACGCCGAACCCTCTGCGTTCTTCAAAACGCCGACCTTCATTTTTATGTCCCTCAACTCATCCCATTTTCTTCCGTCAACTCTAATCCCGTCCACAATTAATTTTTTTTCTGTTTCCATATTATAACATAATAAAATTTAATATTCAAATATCTAAAATTTAAATTTATAAATTATGAACAAATTATTAATAATCCAGTAAAAATATTGTAATAAATTGAGTACTACAAGAGAAAAACATAAGATTATGGCAGATATTTCAAAAAACAATCTGGTTTTAGACCTGTAAAATCCACGGACTAATTGATTGTTACAAAGACAAAAAACCTTTTCAAAATACATTCACTAATATTCGTACATTTTTAGACAGGTTTGGAAATAACCTTACTTTGTTTGGAGATTTTCAAGGCAAGCTTGAAAATGACTTCACAGGTAAAAATATTGTTATGTCCGGATAATCAATAGACATGTTGCAAAATAACTTTTTTGCCTTATAATTTTATTCTTTTTTGGTATTTGTTTATCTAATTAAACTTTTTCAAAATACATTCACTAATATTCGTACATTTTTAGACAGGTTTGGAAATAACCTTACTTTGTTTGGAGATTTTCAAGGCAAGCTTGAAAATGGGTGCTCATCCCTTTAAGTTGGGATAATTATTTTGCGAGAGATATTTTAAAAATCTGCTTAAAAATTAAAATTAGATAGTATAAGTTTAATTTTAAACATTACAGGACTTACGCAAGGCAGATATGAATTCTTGACTTTTTATGTTCATTTACAAAATAATCTAAGTAAGTCCTATAACT
>MNZY01000221.1 GCA_001873845.1 Candidatus Altarchaeum sp. CG2_30_32_3053
TCATTTATATTATTTATGCTTGCATTCATATAAATAATATAGGAAAGAAAGTAAATAAATTAATGACATTTAATTCGGTCAATAGCCGATAGTCATGTAATATTAACAAAGACAATTAAAATACAAAAAAATCGTAAAATGATGAATAAAAAAGGGGTTATAATTATATTAGGTTTATGTTGTATGATGTTCAATTCAGTGTTAGCACTACCTGACCTTGTTGCTGAAATAGATTACACACCAAAAAATGCTTCCGTTGGAGATAATATAACAACTATGTATATTATTAAAAATATGGGGGATGAAACCGCATATAATATAACCGTTAATCTTGGGTGCCCAACCCCCGGTGGACGTTTGGGGCTTAGAAGTTTCAATATATCATCTGGTTCAGAAGTAAACCACACTTTCCCTCTAAGACTCAACTATGGACGGAAAAAAATAGAAATGATCATTTCTAATAAAATAAATGAAACAGACGAGAGTAATAATAATGCATCAGTTATTTTCAACTTTCCAATAAATATAACTCCAGACAAATATATTTATAGGATTGGTGAACCTGTGAACCTAAAAATTTTCGGTAATAATGGACCGGGTTATGTATCCACTTCCTGTGAGCACATGCAAATCTATAAATTCGAAAATAATAGTTGGAATAGGATAAGTGCTTTACCCTGTCACATGTTTAGCCAATTCTGTGAAAATGGAGAAGTCATTACGCCCACAGTTAACATAGTCTTCTCATGTAGCGAGAGGCAAATAAATTCTACTTGGATATGGGATCAAAAAGAATGGTTTTACTCAAATTACTCCTGTGGAAACTCAACCTATCGGGTGATAGATAATTCCCAATTGTCTACAGGAGAATATAAATCGGAATTTTGCTATTGTTCACCCACCTATGAGACATGTGGCTATGCAAATTGTATTGCTAATTCATGTATAGACAGCCAAATATTTGTTATTAGTGATGCCGTGCTAACTCCAAGCTCAGAATCAACAACAATCCTGCCAGACACAAATTTCACAATTCAGATAAACATTTCAGGAGATAACATATACGGCGCTCAATTTGACCTTTACTTTAACTCAACCATATTGGAAGCGATTGACGTCACAGAAGAAAATTTCCTTAAACAGAACTGCACGACTTATTCAATTTCACAGGTAAATAACACGATCGGAAAAATCAAATTTGCAGACACCTGCACTGGAGAGACAGGAGTTAATGGCTCTGGCGTTCTATGTAACATCACATTTAAAGCGAAATCCGAGGGTTCAAGTCCTCTCAACTTTGATAATGTGAAGGTTCTGGATAGTGAACTTCAGCAGCTTTATGTTGCATTTACCGGCGGAACGGTTAATGTTGATTCCGCACTGCTTGCTGATGTAAATAACGATTATACTATTGACATATTTGACTTGTCAACGGTTGGTAACGCATTTGGAAGTATCTGCAGTGGCAGTAAATATAATGCAAAGGCGGACATTAATAAAGATTGTGAAATTGACATATTTGATCTCGGATCAGTGGGTAAAAATTTCGGTAAATCGTGGTGAGCGGATTTAAGAAAGAAAAATTGTAAAATGAACTTAATTGGAATGAGAACATGCTGAAAAACAGATTATTATTTAGGAATCTGGAATATATAGTTATAGTATTCTTGATGTTATTTGTGATGTTATCAGGGTGTATCAATGATAGCAATCACAATAATTTACCTCCCTCTCCCGAAATAAAAGTAAAAAGTAATCTATGCGGTGACGGTAAATGCGGCACAGACGAGAATTGCAGTTCATGTCCTGTGGACTGCGGCGGATGTATGATTTGTGGTGATGGGGTATGTGGGGGTAATGAGACTTATGAAACATGTCTTCAGGATTGTCCAAAGCCCGTGTTGTGCGGTGACGGGAAGTGTGAAGGTAATGAGACTTATGAAACATGTCTTCAGGATTGTCCAAAGCCCGTGTTGTGCGGTGACGGGAAATGTGAAGGTGGCGAGAATTGCGGTTCCTGCTCCAATGACTGCGGCACATGCACGCTGTGCGGTGACGGGAAATGCAGTGAAGGTGAAACCTGCAGCAGATGTCCGCAAGACTGCGGCACATGTGCATTATGTGGTAACGGTAACTGTGAGTATAGTGAAGATTGTTCATTATGCCCCGGAGACTGCGGTGCATGTTGATTATTAAAAATATCAATAAAAATTTGTAAAATAAAATATGTTTAAGAAAGCAGCATTAATTTTGCTTTTTATATTGATTCCTTCAATAGGGTATGCGCAAACAATCAATATTGAAGCACCGTCAACAGTAAACGTAGGAGAGAGTTTTAACGTTCAGGTTAATCTGGAAACCAATGAGAGCGTTTATGCCGCACAGTTTGATTTATTGTTTAATCGGGATATACTTGAAGCAGTTAAAATATCCTATATTGATAACAACGGCACTTATGCAACATACTCCATAAACAATGATTACGGCAAAGTACAATTTGGTTTGACCTGCATTGGAAATTGTACTCTACCTGCTTCTTTATCAACTATCACTTTTAAGACAAAATCTCCCGGAAAAAACACTTTTCATTTACAGAATGCCAAAATTTTAACTCAGGATTTTAAAAAAATAAATATTTCAGCTTCAGACCGGGAAATGATTATTATTAAAGCAACGTATAATAACAACCAAAAAGCACCGCAGGATTCCATTAATACTGAAAGTAATGAAAAGGAGGATGGTTTGAAAGCAACAGGTGATAATAAAATCAATAATGAAAACGTACCTGACTTGGATGTGAAAACAGGAAACGATAATAAGACTGCTCTTGAAAGTGAAGAGATAAACGGTGCCGCAGGAATTCCAGATGGGGGAAATAATTATCCGAATGCATCCGAAAATACAAATTTTAGGAAGGACGATAGCCGATATCCAAATTTTACGTGGGTAATAGTGTTAATGGTAAGTATTTTAATTTTGATAATAATCAAGAAAAAATTAACGAACTGAACTTTACAGCAAAATCGAAGAGGATTATCGGAATATTTTGGTCGTTTTATAATTTAAATCTAAAATACTAAAAACGAGAAACCGTGAAAACAATAGGTAAAAAAGGGCGCGTACTTCTATTGGTTTTGTGTTGTATGATACTCAGTTTGATGCCTGCATTGTCTGGCTTTGACTCCATTCTATCAATAAGTCCGGAGTCTGTAATAACACAACCCGACGCGAAGTTCACAATCCAGATAAACATTTCAGGGAGTGACATATATGGAGTCCAATTCGATATTTACTTTAACCAAACAATATTAGGGGCGGTTAGTGTTACTGAAGAAAATTTTCTTAAACAAAATTGCGCAACTTACTCAATTCCGCATATAAATAACACAGTAGGGAAGATTAAATTTGCAGAAACGTGTACCGGAGAGACAGGGGTTAGTGGATCGGGCATTTTGTACAACATCACATTTAAAACAAAATCTGCGGGTTCAAGCACTCTTGATTTTGATAACGTAAAAATCCTGAACACAGAACTTCAGCAAATTTACGTTTCATTTATTAACGGAACGGTTGATGTTGTTGATTGCGATGTGAACCATGATGGAATATTAATTCGCGATTATAGTGATTTGATAGGTGCTTACAAATGCTTTTTAGGAATTGAACGGAATTGTAATCCAATTAATTATCAGGATTGGAATTTGATGAAACGAGAATATAATTGCTTTATCGAGTTCTTCTAAAAATTGGTGTGCTTTAAATTCGGGCTCTTCCAGGATTAATTTATCGGAGTATTCGGAGACAAGGAGCTTGCTAAGGAGCTTGCCAAGAAAGGAACGGAGAGCGACATCACGCTTTACAACATAAAAAAAGAGGATAAGGTCATATCATTCGTTGAGCCTACGCGGTATCCTGAGAAGATACAGCCGCTGAGTTACACGCTTAACATGATAGACTACGCCATCCTTAAGATTTCCGCAATAGACAAGACGCTTGCCGAAACAATTGTCGCAATTGACGCGTTCGGCATTGTTAACGGGTGCATGATATTTGACAACTACATAACGATAGATCAGGTAAAGCCTTATATTTCAGGAACGGTTCTTGAAAAATATGAGATAATAGAGAATGATATGATTAAATTGCGGGAGAGGGTTTTTGAATTCGAGCCTGAAAGAAAGGGAGGCACGGTTAAGATTCCGATAGACCATCATTTCAACGTCAAGGGAGTTGGTACGGTAATACTCGGGACGGTTAAGCGCGGGGTTGTGAAAAAACATGACGAGCTTATGGTTTATCCTACAAGCAAAAAAAGCCAGGTGCGCTCAATCCAGATACACGACAAGGATTATGATGAAGGAGAGACCGGAGCGAGAGTCGGGCTTGCGCTTAAAAATATTGATTCCGGGGGATTAGACCGCGGTTTCGTGCTCGCGCCTGAAGGAACGCTGAATACTGGTGATGAATTAAAATTAAAATTAAAATTAAGCAAGTACTGGAAGGAGCCTTTAGCAGTTGACAAGTTGTAATAAAATTAAAATTTTATGGAAAAATTTCTAAAATGTTGTTGAAAAATTTCACATTTTAGAATCGAGACATAAAATCAAAAAAGCATTTAGTTGTTGAACCTTTTTTGTTTTATTTAATGCCTTTCCTAAAAATTATTTTTTTTGTGCAAGGCATATTTTATCCCTTTTTTTTTCACTATTTTCTTGTATTATATCCTCTGTGAACTGGGTTGTATGATATGAACAGAAGTAG
>MNZY01000177.1 GCA_001873845.1 Candidatus Altarchaeum sp. CG2_30_32_3053
TGGGTAACGGATAATTTGTACAATATAGGCAGGTTGTGTAGAAAAATTACTTCGTAAAATATCACAAGTTAGGGATATTATAGACAAACAAGATTTTGTTCCAAAAGTTTTTCAAATTTCTCCATCGGTGTCAGGTATTTAATACCTCAGTGTGGTCTCTTGTAGTTGTAAAAGGTAAGCCAGTACATAAATCTCATATTGAAGTCCTTGTGCGAAGTAAATGAGTGTTTGTAGAAGAAGTTATCGTTTATGAGTCTCCAGAATCTTTCTATCTTCCCATTGGTTTGTGGTCTTCGTACTCGTGTGTATTTATGAATGATATTCAGTTTTTGAAGCATAACTTCAAAACTATGAAGATGTCGTGATTCCTTATGATGTGTTGTAAATTCCAGTCCATTGTCTGAGAGAAGTTTCTTGATCGTAATGCCTCGACTTAAAAACCATTTGTAAGCTCTTTTCATAAAATCTGCAAGCGTCTTGGCTCGTTTGTTTGAGAGAACTTCTGCGTATGTAAGCCTCGTAGCATCATCTATCAATCCAGCCCAGTATTTCTTTTTCTTGGGATTCTCTCATTTGATGTTCTTCTGTTTATGTACATCGATGTGTACCATTTCTCCTGCCATTTCTTTCTCATATCGTATGATTTCCGCATTTCTGTTGAGTGTTTTTAGAAGTTTTCTTTCGAATTTTGTATTGTTCTTGAATTGGTGACCAAGATTGGCTTTTGTAGTACTTTTATGAACCGTAAAATCTCCATGTCTCGCTCGTTTAATAATCTTCCTGATGAGATTATAGTGTACTCGATAGAATGCTCATAATTCTACATAGCACTCTTCTTTTCTTTTTCATTTGGTCTCTTTCATTTTTTGTTTATACTTGGAGTATATCTCCTTTCTGATGAAAGGAGTAATCTTCGTTAGGCTGTGCATACTGGAAAAGGATTATGAAGTTAAAATTCGCGACTGGACTTGCGTATTTTACTCGTAATTCTTTTCTACACAACCTGATTAAGTTTTACACATTAGAAAATATATGTTCTTCTACAACTCGAAAAGACCTCACCAGTCACTCGGATATCGGACACCACACGAAGTTTACACAGAATCCATCTCAATTACAAAATCCTTAGCTTAATCCCTC
>MNZY01000107.1:0-4507 GCA_001873845.1 Candidatus Altarchaeum sp. CG2_30_32_3053
TAGGCGACGGCATAACCCAAGGAATAGGCGACGGCATAACCCAAGGAATAGGCGACGGCATAACCCAAGGAATAGGCGATGGCATCACAACCGGAATAGGCGAAGGTATCACACAGGGAATAGGCGACGGCATAACAGAAGGAATAGCAACAGGGATAAGTGAAGGAATTGCAGAAGGAATGGAAAAGGGATTCAGCGAAGGAATGAATAAATCAATGAAAGACCTGAATGAGGCATTTGATGAATATACATCTCCTACCAAGAAAGCAGGGCATGCTTATGCAGTAAGGGGCTCGGTTGCAATGGCAGCAGGAATTGCGTTTTTGGTAATGTGTGGTGTTTTTGGATTTGATTCACCCCTTTTGTCAATTTTATTTGCAACCATTGCAGGAATAAATTTAACTATTTCAATGTATTATTTGGCACCACATTAAGCATTAAGGGAATATTCACCATAAATTTAGCATTTATAAATTTAGCAAAACAATAACAAAACAATAACAAAACAATAACAAAACAATAACAAAACAATAACAAAACAATAATTTTAAATTTTAACAAAAACAATTTTAACAGGAAAAAATGATAGATGTCAGCAAATATGAAAAGACAGAGGAAGAGTGGAATCGCTTAAAATTACACAGAAACAAGAAGGTGCAGGATATGGATGATAATAGAAAGACAGCATGGAATAAGCCAATTGTCGGGGCATTTGTATTTGCACTTGGATTATTCGGAATGATCACGATGAGCGAATATGAGGAAGCACCGGTTTGGTTTTATGCAATAGGAGGTGTGTTCGGAGCAATAACATTGGGCTGGGGGTTATATGCACTGGCAACATAAGCATAGAACAATCCAGAAATTATAAAATTTAAATTTTATCGGACTAATATATTAAAATAATCTCTCAAAAATTAAAATTAAATTTAAAATTAAAGGTAAATTTAAAATAATCTACAAAATGGAACTCAGAAGAAAAATTTTAGCAGTATTAACAGCAGTAATAGTTGTATTTATAGGAATGGCGGGTTTGTTAAATATAGGGGCGGAAAGCAGTGTTGGTCTCAACAATAATATCAACAATATCAACATTTATCCAGCAGGTGTATTTGTCGGAGACAATAATGTTATTATGCTTTTTAACAACATATTTTTACAGGCATTTCCAGGATATGTAATGCAAACAAATGTGGATTTATCAATTAATAATATAACTACAACAGAGTCAGATGATCCCGGCTCGGCATGTAAAAAAATTGTAAATTTTACCGTTGAAATTTGTAATAATGGAGACAACGAAGCAGATAATTGGAATGTAAATCTTACAGTTGATGGAATATTGTATCCTAATGTGGGCCCTACGGGCTTTATTCAATCAGGAGAGTGTGTACCGGGAATTTTTAACCAGACAAATGGGACAAGTGGAACTGCGCCGACGCCTATACTACTTGAACCGGGAAGTCATAATATTGTTGCAACTGTAAATGTTTCAGGCAGTTATATAGATACAAATTCTTCAAACAACCAGATGAATATACCCTATAATATTGCCATCTCAGATGCAAATCTAAGCATTGTTTCTATAACAACCTATAAGAATGGTTGTATGTACAATTCAACACCTTGTGATCCAAGTAGTCAGAGTTATGATTGTCCGATAACAATGGATATCACTGCAAAAATAAACAATTCAGGATGTACAAATACAACAAATGTTAATGTATCTTTCTACATAGATGACAAATATTTAAATTCAACAATTATAAATGTGAAATACGATTATTTTAAAGATGTAAGCACGACATGGAATTTAACTTCTGGGTTAATAAATCCATTACAAGGAAATCATACTATGAAAGTAGTGATAAAGGAAGAAAATAAAGAAAATAAAGAAAAAAGCACCAATGTAACAACTTGTACAATGGCAGATAATACTCATATCACTTATATGAGCGATATTCAAAATATTACTTATGGGAATCGATCTGAAGGGTTACTGACACAAATCAATATAACCTCTCCGTCATTTACATGGAATATTACAACCGTTTATGCAAATTTCTCGGATCACACCAATGGAACAGCATCAATCTCAAAAGGAAATTTCTCGTGTTTAAATTGTAACGGATTAAACATTTCAGCAGGAGATACAAAAAACATCACATTGCAGGCAAATTTCCCTGAAGGATACAATGGCACATATTCAGGAAAGACAAATCTAACATTTGTGCGTGATGACCCTATCCGAATGCATTATATTTATGTATATGATTCAAATTTAACTGTAATGCCCTCTCCTACTTATGATTATAGAGGAAATGAAACACTGCTTCTTGATTTTGGAGAACAATATCAGGGGACAAATGTAACATTAAATTTTACAACATTATCTTTGCCATATCCGGTAAAACAAATAGATGTTACTTTTACTGACTATTATAATGGAAGCAGCAAAACAGGAAGCGGAAACTTTACATGTACGAACTGCATTGCAATAAATGCAACAAATATGATTTCTGCGGGTGCAGAAGCAGTTGTTGGCTTTTTGGCAAGTGTTCCTATTGACGCAGAACCAAATTTGACATATTGGGGAAATGTGACAATAAAGTATATTACAGAAGGAGGACCTGTTTATACAGAAAAAAGAAGTTCAAATTTATCTGTTAAAGACAGAAACATAATAAACGATTTGAGCGGAAATGCGAGTTACATAGTTTCTTTTGGAGAACAGTATCATGGACTTAGTAATACTATTTCTTTAAACAATTCACAAATAAATGACAATATTTCAAATGTTGAAGTTATATTTACTGATTATTATAATGGAAGCAACATCATTTCAAGCGGAAATTTCAGTTGTACAAATTGTGTAGGTTTAACAATTCAGCCAAATGAAGTTAAGGAGTTAAATTTAACAGCACATTATCCAAGGGATGCTTTTCCTGGAAATTATTACGGAAATATAACGGTTAAACTTCACGGACATGTTTTTGTTTACATAACAATTTATTCATCAAATTTAACTGTAATTGACGCAACAACAATTTATAATTATAGCGGAGACGCAAATCAGAATATAAATTTTGATGATGGCAGTGGGCAATATTTAGGATTAAGCAATGAAATAAACTATTCAACACTTCTGCTTACAGATGACAATATTACAAATGTATCGGTTGAATGGACAGATTATGTTCCATGCAATGGCACAGCAGGAAAAATAAGTAAGGGAAATTTTACTTGTGTAAATTGTAATGCAGTGGTGCCAATAAATAACAATGAGCAAAAGAATTTGACATTAAAAGCAAAGTATCAACCTGAAAATGATAAGACAGGTAATTATTGCGGGAATGTTACAGTGAAATACACAACAAAAAAGGGCTTAATCTATATTATAATTGCAAATTCAAATTTAACGGTATTGCAGCTTCCCACGTTTGAATATATTTGTCCAATAAATAGTACTGGTTATTGCACAAGTTTTGTGGGATTTGATCCAACAATAGATGGAACCAATACAACAGCAAAATTGCCATTTGATGCAACAAACGAATCAAATTTAAATATTCAGTTTGTGTT
This sequence comes from Candidatus Altarchaeum sp. CG2_30_32_3053, assembly GCA_001873845.1. Taxonomy (GTDB): domain Archaea; phylum Altiarchaeota; class Altiarchaeia; order Altiarchaeales; family Altiarchaeaceae; genus Altiarchaeum; species Altiarchaeum hamiconexum. Next base: position 3,583 of record MNZY01000107.1, read on the forward strand.
TTCTGATTTGACATGTAATGTTACAGACACACCTAATTGTTCAGGAGGAAATACAATTCCGTCAAACTCAATAAGTTGGGATAAAACAGAAATTTTAAAGCCAAATTTTGATAATGTTACATTTACGATGAATGTTCCAGCAGGGACAAAGGCAGGAAATTATACAGGAAAAGTGAATGTAAGTTATGTTTATAATACTAGTCCCCCTTCACAAGTAAAATATATAAATGTGAGCGTAAAGGTAACGATTGGAAATAATAGAATTATTGGAAAGGTTGTTGAATGTGAGGATAATGTTACACCAATTAAAGATGCTGTAGTAAGATTAAGAAATAGAACTGCTGGTAATACTGATGAAATACAAACTGTAAATACATCAGCATATGGAAGTTATAGTTTTTCAAACATTCCGGAAGGAAATTATACTATTTATGTTGAAGCAACCGGAAAAATACCAAATTATATAAATTTATCCCATAATGGATTTAGCGTTCTTTCACTTCCAAATCTTTTATTGTGTAAAGCAGCAAATATAAGTGGATATGTGAGGGAAGCGACAACAGATGTATGCCCAGGAGGGCCGAATCAAACATCAGCGAATGTAAAGGTTGAGCTAATAAGTAAATCAAATGATCAAGTTGTTTGTGTTAATTATACGGATAGTAATGGATTTTTCTTGTTTGAATATGGGCAAATTTGTGCAGGATATGGGCAGGTAATGCCGGGGAATTATACAATAAGATTTTCAAAATCAGGATATATTATAGGCCATAATGCAACAACAATTCTTAATTACACTATTAATTACGGTCACCAAATAAATTGGTCTTTATGCAAAGCGGTTGTTATTGAAGTGAATGTTACTGGATGCGCACACGATAACGCAGAAAGTGTCAATTTAGAAGGCGCCAAAGTTGAGTTGGTT
>MNZY01000107.1:4515-4997 GCA_001873845.1 Candidatus Altarchaeum sp. CG2_30_32_3053
CCAAAGTTGAGTTGGTTGACGCAAATACAGGAATTGTTGTAAAATCATCACACAGTAATTCATCTGGAAAAGTTATATTTAAAGATATAGCATCTGGAACATACTATTATAAGATATCAAAGTCAGGATATATAAGTAATGAGAATACATCTGATATCTGTACCTATACGCCAGAATCATCAAACTGTGATAGAGAATTCCCATTATGCAAAGCGGTTGTTATTGAAGTGAATGTTACTGGATGCGCACACGATAACGCAGAAAGTGTCAATTTAGAAGGCGCCAAAGTTGAGTTGGTTGACGCAAATACAGGAATTGTTGTAAAATCATCACACAGTAATTCATCTGGAAAAGTTATATTTAAAGATATAGCATCTGGAACATACTATTATAAGATATCAAAGTCAGGATATATAAGTAATGAGAATACATCTGATATCTGTACCTATACGCCAGAATCATCAAACTGTGATAGAGAATTC
>MNZY01000188.1 GCA_001873845.1 Candidatus Altarchaeum sp. CG2_30_32_3053
AATTTGCCTAATTTAAGGCTTTTTCAACGCTCTCCATATATTAATAGTGACATTCTAGCTAAGACGAAAAAGGGACATTCTAGCTAAAACGTAACAATTAGATTAAAAAAACCATTAAAGCCCACAAAATCATTTTTTAGAGAGTTTGCGGATAACGAAATTTTGGAATGGGCTGTTATGCAATTTTACTGAAAATATGTGAGATTTTTTAAATACTGAAAATATGTGAGATTTTCAATCTTTTAAAATCTTTTGGATTTTTAAATGATATTTCAAAAAAAATTATCTGATTAAAAATATAATTTTTAAGCAGATTTTTAAAAGATCTCTGAACGAAGTGAGGTTAATTTAAAGAGATGAGTACTAAAAATTTATGATACGGAGCAAAAAGTTGTTCGTTTATTCTTGTATATTAGCAAGGATGGCAGGAAAGACCGAACTGATAAACAAATTTATGGAAAAATACCAAAATTAATGACAAAGGTATAAGTCAAAAATTTAGAAATTTAACCATCTTATGAGTCATCCGGTAAAAAATTTATATCTCTTGATGAATATTTCAAGAATCCAAAAAGATTAAAGGTCTTGTTTGAAATTCAGAAATAAATCTATCTAATCTTAATTTTTTTTATGTCAACCACAAAAACCCTCGCAAAAGGAACCGCATGGATTTTAATATCTACACTCATCATAAAATTTCTCGCATTTATTTATTACATAATTTTGGCAAGAACAGTTTCGCAGGAAGAAATCGGACAATTTTTCTTTGTTTTAAGTATTGTCGGTATAATTTCGCTTTTTTCGGATCTTGGTTTAAGTTCAAGTGCGATAAGTAGATTTGTGCCTTTTTATGCTGGGCAGGAAAAATTCAATTATGTCAAAAAGGTATTAAAAATTTCAGTCTCAGCAGGAACAATATTTTCAGTGATATGTGCAATTTTTCTTATATTATTTGCAGGCAGCCTATCAAATTTCTTTAACAAACCTTATCTGACACCTTTGTTTCAGATAATGGCATCATATTTTCTGGTTCTGAATTTTTACTATCTTGCAGTTAATTTTCTACAGGGCAGGAAGCAGATGAAATTTGTTTCGTACATACAAAGCATTCTGGAGATATTTAAAGTTGTTTTAACAATAATATTTCTGTTCTTTTTTGGATTTGCTGCTAAAAGTATTGCGTTTGGTTTTATCCTTTCGTTTTTGTTTGCGGCGTTTTTTGGGTGGTTCTGGGTATTACAAGAACATAAGTCATTGCCGAAAACAAATGAAGAAGCAAAATTTATTCCCTTATTAAAACAAATGGTACCCTTTGGATTAACGATGGTTTTAATCGGTTCTATGGCAGTAATAAACGGATACACAGACAGAGTATTGCTTGGATATTTTTTTCCCGGAACAGAAAGCGATATAATGATAGGAATTTATACAATGGCAATTGCTTTTTCTTCAATAATAGGAATTTTTGTAGGTGCAATAGCAAGCATATTTTATCCATTAATCACGGAATTATGGGCCAGAAAAAACAAAGAAGAGATGCAAAAGACAACAACAACAGTAATAAGGTGGATAATCATAAGTTCTATTCCAATGCTTCTTGTAATGTTAATATTTCCGATTCAGATTTTGACAAGTATCTATGGAGAAAATTATGCAAATGGGTGGGCCGTTCTAATTATTGCTTCGGTGTATGTTTTTATATCTTTTCTTTCCCTACCTTCCCAGTATATTCTTGCCGCAATGAACCGTTTGGATGTAACAAAAAAAATTATCGCTGTCGGAACAGTAACAAATGTTGCGTTAAATCTTATTTTTATTCCTTTGTATAACATAAACGGTGCTGCCTTCACAACCTTAATTTCCACTACTATTATGACAATTTTATTTTTAAGAACCTCTAAAACCACATCTGTTAAATTTCCAAAAGATATTTATAAGCCGATTGTAGCAGGAATTTTGGCAATGATTATTCTATATTTAACTGCATCATTATTTGATTTTGATGAAATTTTAATAAATTTCGTATCGCAAAGTGTTGCCGGAAAGGATACATTCTCGGAAATTTTGCTGAAATTTTTAAAGGTTTTTATTCTCGGAATTTTTGTCTTAATTACATTTTCTGTCTATTTGATTTTTTTAATTAAATTCAGGGCGTTTCATAAAGAAGATGTTGAAATTTTAGCAGGAGGGATGAGAAGGGCGAAAATTCCTGAAAAATATATTTCGTTTGTGGAGAAAATTTTATTAAAACCATAAGTAAAAACAAAAAATTTTTCTTTTCTTTTCGCAGTGTTGTTGATTTAATTAAGCTTACAAGTATAATTATTACAGATCTAATTGTTGCAATAAAAAAATACTCACACAAAGCCACAAAGCCAATAGATAATGAAAATCAGGAGTGTCAAATATATAGAGATTTTATAAGAGGTCAATGGAAGTTTTTAATCGTTTTTATCTTTATTTGGAACCCTTTCTAATTTTAACCGTGCATAATTTAACATCACCTTAAAAAATTTAACCGTTTTTATTATGGATACAATACTCGGAAAAATTTATAAAATCATGAACGCACTGAAGGAGACAAAAATTCATCTGGGAGATAATGATTTTAGCGTTGAAAATTTTAAAACAAACGGACAGCTGATATTTACAATAGCAAATTCCTGCCTGCATAACAGAATGCTTCTTCTTTACGGGGGAATGGGAGCGAACAAAACAACACTTATAAATGTTATTGGAAGCCGGCTCCGTAATGTTTCTTACAGCGAGATGCTAAGTACAATGATAGCAGGTCATCCCGAGCAGACAGAAGAAAAGATGATTGGTTTCATAGACCCGAGACAATGGATGAGTAAATACGGGGATGGAGAGGATATAAAAGTTATATGGACAAAATGGGCAAAAAGCAAGTGGAAGGTTATAGATGAAATTAACAGATTTCCTCCGGGAAAGCAAAATTTATTTCATGATATTTTAAGAACAAAGCAAATTACATACTCTGGGCAAACGCTTAAAACAGATGACTGCAGAATGTTTTCTACTATGAATCCTGAATTTAAAAGCACATATCCGTTAGATGAGGCATTGCTTGACAGGATTTCTATCTCTGTTCCTGTATATCAGCCGTCATTTAAATATCTTCTTGATTTGCTTTCCCGTCCCTCTGATATTGAGGGCATGGTGGAAGGTATTCCTACATTAAGCAGCGAGGAATTTAATTCACTACCTGAAATGGTTGATGGGATAAAATTTCCCCCCATACTTCAGGTATGTACTGCTTCATTAATAAGGGATTTTGTACTCCTTGAAAGGGCGCCTAATAATGATAAAACACAATTAACTTCTTCGTCAAAACCAAGTAAGGGCTTATGCACACGGCACACAAAATCAAAATATTACGGGAATTTAAATATTGTATCCTGGCAGGTTGATGAAGGACTTTCTGTAAGGGTGTTATTTGATATCCGTGGTTTTACAAAGGCAATTGCCTTTTTAAGGGGTAGTAATGAAGCAACGATTGCAGACTTAAAAGCAGTTGCTCCTTATGTGATATGGCACAGAGTAACACCAAATGAAACAGTGTATAATGCCCCTCCATATTACGGAGCAGACAAATTAAAATTTATTTCAGACCTTGTTGAAAAAAGCATAAATATAACACTTACGGAAAGAGCAGAAATAAATACAATATTCGCACAGGCAAATGACGGAATGATTTCAACAGTTGATGGAATAAGGAAATTAGCAAATTTTGAAGATCCGCTATGTCGGCTTGACATGATAAAATTTCTGGAACACAAAAAGAAATAAATTTAATAATGATAAAATTTAAAAATTCACTTTTTTAAAATGTCAAATAAGTCACCCAAATATCCCGCAAGTAAGGGAGTTAAGTCAAAGGACTCATTATATATCCCAAGACATGACGGAAAATTTATACGTGATAAAGGAGGGCTTGACAAAAATATAATCTGGAATGTAGAAGATGTAATTGATTTTATTTTTCCAAAAATTTATCAGCCCAGGTATAATGAAATTGCTGTCAAATTTATAAATTTTGTTCTTGAATACGAAAAAACGGGAAAGGAAGAAATCACGGGATTTTTGAAGGACAACAAGTATTCCCGTTCAACACTTGAAAATGAGATAATTCCAAAATTGGTTTGTTTTGGATTATTGAAGCGGGAAAGAGAACAGGCAAAATCAGGAAAAAGCAGATACCTCATTCTTTCGGATTCACTTACATTTTCAAATTATCTGGAAAGAATAGCAGGTGCGTGGAGTATGATTGTTTTAACTGCAAGACAAAAAAGAAAGGTAAAAAAGCAGGGTCAGGTTTAAATTTTAGGTTTTAGGCATTTATAAATCCTTTAATTCCTCTAAAATTTGGTGCTGCCCCACTAAAATTGGGATAATTATATATTTGTTTTTTTACTAATATTTTTATAAGTTATAGGACTTACTTAGATTATTTTGTAAATGAACATAAAAAGTCAAGAATTCATATTTGTTTTGTGTATGTCCTGTAATGTTTAAAATTAAATTTATAATATTCAATTTTAATTTTTAAGCAGATTTTTAAAA
>MNZY01000237.1:0-42453 GCA_001873845.1 Candidatus Altarchaeum sp. CG2_30_32_3053
ACAGGATCGAAAAATTTATTTACTAAAAAAATATTTTTTTAGTAGATTTTTAAAAAATATCTCACAAATTAATTATCCCAATTTAAAGGGATTATCAAACAAAATTGATAACAAGAACTATAAATTGAAATGGTAAACTTTTGCAATAATACTTTTTTATAATAAAATGGAAGGAAATGAAAGGATTGGACAAAATATTACAATAAGAAATTCAACGAGTTTAGTATTATCTTTGATTTTTTTGTTTTTCTTAATTGTGTTGGTTGGTTATGTTGGAGTGTCTAAAACCAAGGATGCAAATATAATATTTTCACTTTTATTTTTATGTGCTGTAATTTTCATAATGGTTTTAGAATTTAGTTTGTTTAGAGATAGAAAGAAATTTGAAAGTTTAGAAGAAGATGTTGAAATTTGCAATAAATATATTCTTTCAAACGATAAAAAAGATATTTGTATTCTTAGTGGTGAAGCTTATTCTGGATTTTATGAAGAAATGAAGGAGAACATAGAAAATATCATAGAAAATAATGGGAAAATTAGATTTTTATGCGGTCCAGAATTTGACATTAATTCCATTACTTTATTGGAATTGGCAAAAGAGAAAAAGATAGAAATTAGGTTGTTAAAGAAGAGAGAAGAACGCCATTTTAAGGTTGCAGATGATAAATATTTTTGTATAAGTGATCCACATGGGTCCGGAAGTGATAAAAGAAGTGGATGGATAGAGCATTCTCCTTTCAGAGCAATAAAATACAAAACAAAATTTGAAAATTTATGGAAAAAAGCAAACGTTTTTGATGTTGAAAATGTCTTAAAAGACGAAAAATCTTTTCAAAAAGAATCATTAGGAAAGTTCGTAAAGTTTGAGAAAGGCGAAAAAAAGTATGCAAATGAAGAAGATATAAAAAATTTAAAAATTAAATTGAGCATTAAAAATGGTAATTGAAGGTGGCACATCAAATTTAATAAATCCATCAAATTTAGTGATATTTGGCGGGGTCGCGGCAACAATATTAATTAGCTTTGGCAAAGGAATGAATGAACTTTTAGAGATAACACTTAAAAAAGAAATTCATGATAAGTCCAAGTCATATGTTGTGGGAACATTTATAAGTTTTCTTTATTTGGCGGGTGTCACTTTTTTATTATCCTCTATTGTCATTAACAATAACAGTTTTACATTTATTGGGTGGAATGTTGATGTTATATGGGTTGGTTCAATTTTAATCTTTTTATCTACTCTCTTACTTGCATTCTTAGTTCTATTGCCTCTATTATATTTCTTACTTCCATTATTTCACACTTTGATGACAAAATTATGGACAAAGTATTGGGAAAATTTTTGAATTTTACTTTTTCTCTTATTCACATTACTCTAAAATCAGCAACATTTTCTATTAAACAAATTATGTGAAAGATTTAAAAAATCAAAAATGTCTATTTTAAATAATTCCCATCTTTCAAAGTTATTGAAAAAAGAGTATTGCCGACTCTGTTTTTTCTTGCCACCAACATTAATTAATTAACACAAAAGTTTCCCATTTTAATTTACTCCATTAACAAATCACCTCGCTGTTGTTCGGAGATGGACAAAATGTTCAGAACATTTTGTAAGATTGAAAATCTTATGGATTTTCACTATTTAAAGTTGATTTAAAAATTGTGAAAATATTTCCTAAAACCAGGATTTAAATCTTTTGTATAAATTCTTGAGATTATTTGTAAGTATTAAATTTAATAATTTAATGAGTTGGAAACTTTTGTATATAATATAATCTTTTAAATCTAATTTATATATTTATTTTAAATTTATGTAATAGTTTTACAAATATTTAGGCAGATATATCGGAAAATTTGCATTTCCGAATATCCTCTTATGCCGTTCACAGATATAAAAATTTGATAACAATCAACATAGGTAGTCGGATTTCGTCTGACTGAATGAAACCACTACTTTTATTTAGATTTATCTTAAATTATTTTAAATTTTAATTTTCAAATTATTTATAAAGTAATATGCGAAATAAAATTTTGTATATTTTGGAATTTTTGATTTGTTTTATGATTTTGGTTAATATCACAAGTGCAGAACAATGCAGAGATGTTACATATATTAAGGGAACAGTATATGTAGGTGAAAGTCCATTAAATAACGGAGTAATAGTTGCAAAGTGTGAGGGATACAACGATTCACAAGAGAATATAAAAGATGGAATATATATGATAGTACCTTTTGTAAATGCAAATGGCTCTTCAAATGTTGCACTGGAAATTTATGTTAATAGTGCACTCGTAAAAACAGTGTATGTTAAAATTAACAACTGTGGAGAAAAAAAAGAAGGTTTTAATATAAATATAGATTCTGCCTCATTGCAAAACAATCAGACCAACAATGTAAACCAGTCCAGCACATCACAAGACAGCCAAAGCAGCACAAACCAATCTGCCTCATCACAAAATCAGCAAAACAATCAGACCAATAATGTAAACCAGTCCAACACATCACAAGACAGCCAAAGCAGCACAAACCAATTTACCTCATCACAAAATCAGCAAAACAACCAAACTAATGTATCAAACCAATCTGCCTCATCACAAAATCAGCAAAACAACCAAACTAATGTATCAAACCAATCTGTCTCATCACAAAATCAGCAAACCAATCAGACCGATGTATCAAAAATTAATATATCATATCAACCTGGCACATCTTCAACAAATCAAACCAATGCTGCAAATGCGAATCAACCTGACACAGCACAAATCAACCAGACCGATGTACCAAATATAAACCAAGAAAACCTCTCAAATCAATCTACTCTGTCACAAAGTACAGATCAATTTATAACTTATGGTTTGTACTTGATAATTATTATTTTATTAATAATTTTATTTATATTTTTAATCAGGCACAAGAAATAATTTATAATTTAATTTATAATATTATTTAATTTATAAATGAGTATTACTAATTTATTCAATTTAATTTATAATATTATTTAATTTATAAATACTAATTTATTCAATTTAATTTATAAATAATTTTAATTTAATTTATATATTTTAATTTAAAATTTATATATACTTTAATATAAATATATTTTACTTTAATATAAGTTTTTAAATTTTATTCATCCGAAAATTTATCATTTAAAAAATGTCAAAGACAAAATATATAAAGCAACGGAAAATTGTATATATTATTATTTTTAGTATTATCCTGCTTTTTGGAGGTAATGATGTTTTTGCAGTTGACTACCCTAATGATGCACAATTATATCTAACAAATCAAACAAGTGTAAGTGCCATTTCTTCTTCATTTAAGGAGAACTTGAATAGGGTGTATGATCAATATCATGAATATGCCGATAAATTTTCTGCAGTAGATTTTACAAAGAATGGTCAAAGTTACAGCAACGGAACTTTTATTAGCAATATTACTGTGCCTTTAAATATGGCAAACAATTTTTCTGTTGACCAAGCTTATGCGCCTCAAAAGCGAAATGTTTGTATATTCATGAGCAATGTGAAGGACGATTCACCTCAACACAATGAAGTTACCTATGGGCGGCTTCCTTTACAGGGCTTTGTTTCAAATTTTTTGGGTTTGGATTATACTTTGGTTACAGAAACAGATATTGCTAATGGAAATTTGAACAATTGTGATATGTTTTTAATTCCCGCAATTCAGCATGGTCCTTCTGATAATGTAACACAATGGATGGATCAAATTAAGGAAAACTTTACATCAACAGGATTAAACAATCTGAAAAATTTCGTTTTGAATGGCGGGTCAATATTTGCTGAGAGTGATGGGATGTACATTTTGCAGATGGCAAATATTACAGCAAATAACACCATAAATTTGACTGATGATAACAGGTTATATGGATCCAGCAATAAGGGATATATTCAATTTCAAAATTTTACAAATCCTGCTTCTTTTGGCTATAATGCTTCAAATGTTTCTTCTTATACAATTGGAGACCCACTAATAAATTTGTCTGTTCCGGGTTCAAATTTAACTTCTATCGCAAATTTTTCCGGAAATCTGATGTATCCAAATGGAAGCGTAAATAGTTATGCAGGAACAGCAATGGCTTATAAGGATTATGGTAATGGAAGGGTTTATTTATCTGTTCCTCATTTAGCTTCTAATTATGAAACACAAAGAGCGTTGGCTTTTATTATCACGTATGGAATTTCTGAGAGAATGGAATTTGAAAGAAGCATAGAATTAACTGATCTGCCAAATTATTATGATGCAAATAATGTGCTAGTTATTCCTGCTTTGGAAGAAAACATAAATTTGACAGTAAGCGCATTGTTCGGAAATACATGGAATAAAACCTTAAATAATGTGCGCATGAGAATTAATATAAATCAAGAATTTCAATTAGATCCAAATACAGATTTTTGTACTCAATTAAATTCATCAATATATCCAAATCCAACTTGTGCTGTTGTTGCACCATTATCCGGAACAAATTACATTGAGGTAAATTTTTCAACCTTGAATCCAGGATTGTTCAACGCCACATACAAAATTTCAACAAGAACGGGCAGTACTGGATTGACAAATATCGGAAATGTGACGATAAATTTTACGGATGTAAATGGACAAAACAGAGAGGTTTTTCAAGACAGAACTTATGTTAACGCGATGACAAGAGCAGATTTAAGGGTTGATAAAGATAGCGGTCTTCCAACCCCACTTGCCGCAGGTTCTAATTATAGTGCTTATATTGACATCGCGATTCAAAACAAAGGAGAAACACCTGCAATAAATGCAATAATTTCAGATATAATTCCAAATCAGATAAATGTAACTGTTAGAGATGAACAAGGAAATTGGAAGAATGTAACTGTAAATATAAGTGTTACTTGTCCTTCCGGATGGACATCAACAAATGTTATGGTTTATAATTATAGCAATACACGCACAGGAGAAATTTATCCTGTAATTAACGCAACCAATTGTTCAACAATTATGAATGTTTCTCCTCATGATAATATTGACCCTATCGGAAGGGTAGATATTGTAGTTCATACGCCGCCAAGATGGTGGAGTGAAACATCTGACTGTACAAATAATCCTCCATGTAATGATAATAATTGCACCTGGGTGAATATGAGTAATGTTACTGCTGGGGATTTTTTTCCGTTTAATTTGGGTGGAGAATTACACAACGATGCCACCGTCGGGCCATCAAACACTTCCAAGGTTGATTATAAAGATGTATGGGACAGGAATTACACATCTCCTTTGAGAGAATTGGTAGATAGACTATCAGTACATGGTCTGCCGAAAATTGGAAATAATATGACTGTAACAAAAAGTATATATATGATTCTACAAAATGGAAACGTGAGTGATGTTATGCCTGCGAACGGTACAGCAAATGTTACTATAGAAATAGCAATATATCCCAATAATTGTGTGCGTTATGATTACACAAATAGAAGTTGCAATTGCAGTGACGCAGGAAACAAAACAGCTTATTGTTATTCTGAGAGCAGTTTTGAAAATGCTACTTTAATATATTTGGAAGATACTATTCCAAAAGGAGTAAGTTATAGATTAAACATTACGGGAGTAAGTTTGTCACCACACCAAACACAAAATACACCTTTTTACACAATATACTCCTGGCAAAATTTAAGTGTCCCGTGTGGAAATGTTACAAAAATTTATATAAACGCAACTTTAGAACCATTAGGGACTGACGGAGAACTTACAGTAAATAAAGGAGGTAGTTATATGTATTATGATGTAATGTTAGAAAGGGAGGTAGTTAAATTACTTCCAATTGATTCAGTTGCTTCTGAAATTTCACAATTTTCAATTACAAAAGGAACGCATCCAAGTTTACTACCGCCCGGGGGACAGGGAAAACATGTTTATCATTCATTAGAAATTTATGATTCTCCCGAGATGCATCAATTTCCAGACCCTTATTATCATTCTTATGGATTTAGAAATGGAACTGTAAGAACATACACAGGTGGAACATTACCTTATTCAACAACTACTTATCATTCCATAGTAAATGCTACAAATAATTTTACAATAATTCATCTGACATTTTCAAATACAGGAAATGAAACATGGAATATTTCTTCTTTGAACATTTCAAACATAACGATGAGGCATTTTCTTAATTCTCCGGATTTTTCATCAAATTTTAACATAACTCCAAATTTTGATTTACCAATTATCATTGGACCGGGAAAAAATATAATGATTTATTTTAATGTTACTTATAATGGTTCTGTTCCGGCACAACAGATTTATGAGGTAAATTTTAATTTCAGCGCTTTGAATGTTCCGGAAAATTTTTCAATATCTCCTGCAAAAATTGGAGTTGGAAATTCTACAATTTATGATTATTATGATTATGGAAGAAACATTATAATTAGCGATAAATTAAGGAGCGGGGTGGAATACGCATCTACAAAATACATTTACGGAGCGTGCCCGGCTGCTGTTAATGAGACAAATTATAATAGCGCGCGTAATTTTAATTATTCTGAAAAAACCGGAAATGCACATGCAGGAACAAATATTACATGGAATCTTTCTGCTTTAGAACCATCATATAACAATTCAGTAACACTGCCTTATGTTGTTAATGATTCCGGAACATTCATCACTCAGCCAAGGTTCTGCATTTTAATAGATTCTTTATGGCTTGGAGGCACCACGGGAACATATCCTATAAATTTGGGTGCAAATGTAACTTATACTGATGATACATGGAATGAGGAAAAAAATGCTTCATCTAATGTCCCACACACAGATCTTCATGGTCCTTTAATTAATGTCACAAAAAGAATAACTGATATTTATGTATTTATCCCTCCAGACAATTATTGCCAGTATATCTATCCTTATGATCCAAACAGACCAAATTTTACTGAACCGCACCCGAGAATTTCGTATAATATGACTTCTATGGTGTGTATGATGATTCATGTGAGAAATGACGGGGATGCAGTTGCATCAAATGTAACAATTACAGATGTTTTGCCGCCAAATTCCACTTACATTTACAATTCATTAAATTATCAAGGATGCACTCTTCCCTCGCCAAGGGATTCTTTTAGAATAGCGCCAAGTAGTATTAATAATGACACACCAAGTGAAAATTATACCGCCTTGAATTATTCCATTTCTGACATTGCTCCTGGTGGAACTGCCAAAATTTTGGTGTGCGTAAATGTAACTCCAAATGAGACAAATGGAATTGCTCCTGGTGATAATATAACTATTAATGAGCCGGTAAACGCTTCATTTATGTCGGATTTGTTTCCGGGTGATAAATTTAACACTTCAAATTATGAACAATTAAACGCGAGTTCAAATGAGACAATATTATCAATAAATAAAACAGCTTCTCATAGCAGTATAAATGCTACAATTCCAACATTAATAAATTTAACCATAAATGTTACAAATATTGGATATGTGATGGCAGAGCATGTTTATATCATAGACGATATTCCTTTATATAACAGCACTTATCAATATAGTGCTACTATAAATTGTGTTAAAGTTTATCTGCAAAATTCTTCTGGAATATATGAATCAAACAATACTTGTGATGATTATGGAGCAGGAGTAAGTGGAATTCGTGGACACATTCCTCATACAGGAAATATTGATGTGAACTACACATATTATGGAAGCTATACTACGGGAAATCAAGGACAGGATGGATACAAATATACTTTAAAATATGGGGTGTTGTCTAATCTGAGTGTTGGAGCTTCTTTTATTATTAATGTAACTTTAAATGTAACTATTAATCTTTCTGCGGAGAATTTTCAATTAAATTACAATCCGTTAACACGGGCAGATAATGCCACATTGAAAGAAGGCCCTACGGTTAGCGTTAATGTTACTGTTTGGGGTCCAAGATTGAATATAAGTAAGGAAGTGAAGAAAATTTGTCCTCCTCCAATAGACAACACATGCGTTGCTGCTTGCAGTGACAGTGGCAGTGGCGATGGAACTTCATGGGAAAATGCAAAATGTTTGATTACAAATGATAATACAACAGAAAATAACATATCTGAAACCTCGAATACAAGCGACCAATATTATAAATATGTTTTAGATGGTTGGAGTTATGTAAATATTACTTATGCTACAACCGCATTAACAGGCACACTTAATTTATATACTGATTGGAATGGAACATACCCAAATTCAACTAATTTTGATTGCCACAAACAAATAGCATCAGGAGTACTTACATCTGTAAGTTGCATTTCTACAAGACCTTTGCCACCCGGAACATATTATGTTCTAAGAAATCTTACTCCTAATGCCTCTGGGGTCAAGACGGTAACTGGAACAATATCCTTCAAAGCAACCTGTTATTCAGATCAATGCTGGAATAAAGGTTACATGATAGCAGACCAAGCAAATCCAAACAATACTATTGATTTACAATTTAATGTTTCAAACAATCTTCCCTGGCAAGAAGCAACTTTAACTGCTTATAATGTGACAATTTATGATGAACTGCAAAATTTTGTTAAGGTATGGGATTTCAACAGATGGAATAATACTCCAAATAATACAAATATTCAGTATATATGCACGAATGGAACAAATGGAACTTTAAACATAATTGAAAATAATAACAATTTGGATGAAGGAATCTTAAATTTTACTGTTGACAGTCAGGGATTAATGGAAAATTGTTCTCTGTTGTTTAATGTTTCTGTAACTTATGCTCCTCCGTGCGCTTCAAATGCGAGTCCGAATTATTCTGGACAAAATTACAGCAATCCTTACTGGAATAATGCTTCAATTTATGATCAAACAAACCATAATTATATTTTAAATTTAAATCCACGGGTTAAAGCGCATTTTTTCGACTGGACCGAAGGAAATAATTTAACAGAAGAAGTTAGATGGAAAAAACCGTACTTTAATGTAACAAAAACAGCAAATACGAGTCAAGCAGAACCAGGGGATTATGTAAATTTTACAATTAACATTACAAATACAGGAAATTCAACTATTTATGAATTAACAGTTGATGATACTCTTCCAACAGGATTTGAATACATCAGCTATTCGACAATATCTAATACTTCAAGAGATATTTCAAATATCGTAACTTTAAATTCAACTTCCCCAAAAATTATATGGAAGATATGGAATTTAAGTGTAAATGAAAGGATAACAATAAATTTAACGGTATATGTTAGATCAGGCGCTGGAAGTGCAACGGGAGAGGTAAATACAAATAGAGTAAATGTCAGCAACAGAAATGAAAGTTATGAGGACAACATTTATGTTCAGAAAAATGCAACGACTGATGTAATAACAGTATTTACGCCAAACATAAAGGTTTCAAAGGTTTCTGATGGACCTACAGAACCAGGTGATTATGTTACCTTTAAAATTACAACAAATAATTTAAACCTTACAACAGATCATGCAACCTTATATAACATTTCAATTAAAGATGTTTTGCCACAATGCTTTGATTATAATAATACAATAAATATTACTTATTACAGAAAAAAAGAAGGAACAACCTGCACTTATAAAAGATTACCAGGACCACCTGGTGGAGAGGCAAAAGCTTTAAATATTGTAAGCAATACAACATCAGGAAATTATATGAATGTTACATGGAATTTGACAAATATATCAAATTTAAGTCAATGTGATACAACACAATTTAATGATTCACAATTACATCCAAACGAAACAATAGAAATTTATTTCAATGTTTATGTTAAAACATGTTCTAATAAATCGCCTACAGGAACAAATGTAACAAATGTTGCAATCCTACAAGGTTATGATGGAAATAATGTTAATTATGCTTATAATGGTTCTGCAAACATAACAGTTTATGAGCCAAATTTAGTTTTAACAAAAACGACAAATGCAACAAAAGCAGAGCCAGATGAAACCGTAAGATTTTGCCTAAATATCTCAAATCCTTCTCAGGCAAACGCATTAAATTTAGTAATTCAGGATTCTTTGCCAAAGTATTGGAATTACAATGATACTACAACAATATATTATTATAGGGGAGAAAGTACAATTTTGGGCATTTCACTCGGGCCTGCAAATTATTCACATACATGGAATGAATTAAATACAACAATTACAGGAAATGCTGGAAACGGGCAAAACATAACATGGAATTTGTCTTTATATACAGATCAAACCACAACAGCGTGCTATTTAAATACAAGTGGAATTTATCAGGGCACATCTTCAGATGGAGATTGTAATAGTGTTGATTCATGTAATAGTAGTTCATGCACCCCCCGTGTTTTCAATGACACTCAACTCGCTCCAAATGAATCTTTAATTTTATGCTTTAATGCGCGTGTTGAAACGCACGAAAACAAAACACAGATTGTAAATAATATTGGAAGGACAAATTATACTGATGGGGACAACGGACAATATGACGGGCAAGGCAACAGATATATGGCAATAGGAAACAAATCATTGGTTGTTAATCAGCCATATTTAGTTTTATATAAACTTGCAAATCAAAGTATTACAGAACCAGGAGGAAATAATTCCAATGCAACCTTATTTACATTAAATGTTACAAATCCTTCAAACGCAACTGCATATAACATTTCTGTAACTGATTTAATGCCTGTCGGATGGAACTATAATAACACAGTAAATATAACTTACAGGAGAAATATTACAGTTTGCACCATTTCTGATGGTGTTGAAGTTGCATGTAATAGCTCAGAAGTTATTTATAATAGAACTTGGAACGAAACCGATATAAACATATCGCAAAGAACAGACAATGGTTATAATGTTACCTGGAATTTGAGCAAGTTGGGAACATCAGATCACCACGGTGTAAATGTAGGCATGATTCCTGTAAATGTAACTTGTAATGATGCCAATACAGGTCCAAATTCCTGCAATTGCTCTTTTCTTAATTTATCAGGAAATCAACGATGCAGGTCAGGAACAGGAGAATATTTGGAAATCAGAGTTATAGCAACAACATGGGCAGATGCTGATGGAGGAATTAACGGCACCGGAGCAGAAAACCAGAACAATGTTACCGCACAAGGTCAGGATGGAAACGGAACTCCGATAAACGCAAACTGGATTTTGAATGAAAGTGTTAATGTGACAAATGTTGAACCGTATCTAATTTTAAGCAAATCAGCAAATACAAGCATTGTGGGAATAGGAGAATATATTGAATTTTATTTGAATACAACGAACATAGGAAACGGAACTGCTATAAAGGTTAATGTGAGCGATGTTCTTCCTTATGGGTTTATTTATAATGACACAGATTACATAAGAATTGGAAATAGTGAATTAGATGTTTCGTTATTTGAGAAATGCAAATCAATAACATTTTGTCATAATGTAATTAACCCGGAAAATTATCCAGGATGTTACTTAAATTGCTGTAATGAATCTTATAATCCAAACAAAGAAAATACATATTATTACAACAATTCCTGCAATATTACAATTCAAACAACTTCAAATAAACAAAATGTTACATGGTATCTGAATGCAACTTTGTATCCAAAAGAAAGTATATTGATAAATTTCAGCGCTTATGTCACTTCAAATGCGAGCACAGGAACAAACACAAACTTTGCTTATGCAAACGGAACATTTTTGAGCGGTGAACCCCTACCGGAAGCAGAAAATAAGGCAAATATTACTTTAAACATTACTGTATGTAAGCCAAATTTAATCATAAATAAACAAATTTCAGATGTTGATTCTAAAACAAAAAAGATTAATATTACTGTTAAAAATATCGGCTGTGGAGATGCTTATGCTGTTGAAATTTCTGATGAATTGCCAATTGGATGGATATATTATTATACTTTAAGGGTTATAAAAGAAAATGCCACTGGCTCAAAATACGACATTCCGTATTCAATAATTCTCGGAAATCCCGTAATATGGAAGCCGTATGATTCAATAGACCCTTTAAATTTAAATCCGGATTTATACGCAAACGAATCCATAAGCGTCATATTCTATGTGAAAATAACAGAAGATGCACGAGAAGGTAACAATACTGATTTTGCAAATGTTTCTTATAAAGATGCAGATGGAGGAGGGTATTCTACAAACACATCAAATAGATCCGATGTTAAAACGCCGATGGAAATTTCAAAAACAGCAAATGTCAGCACGGTTAAGAACGGGGACTATGTTAACTTTTTGATACATGTTAAAAATCCGATTCAACGATATGATCCTTATACAGGACAGGAAATCAACTTTCCAGAAGGATGTATTTATAATTTAACAATTACTGATAAATTACCAGAAACATGGACATTTAATAATACTGAAATTATTAACGCAACATTAACCTATCCAGTCAACACAACATTAACCTTTAATCCCATTACCCATCCTGATTATACAGAATCTTATACTCCAACAACAAACGAAATTCAATGGATATTGCACAAAAACCATACAAATTCAATTTACAACAATTCATTCTGTCCGGGTTCTGAATTATGGATAAATTTTACAGTTAAGGTTGGCGATAATGTTCCTGTTAATAGAATAGCGACAAATTATGTGAATATTACAGGAACAGATACCCATGGAAATTCGTGGACGCCTGCTAAAAATTCAACACAATTAAATGTTGTGGAAAATGCATTTTTAAATATAACAAAAGAAATTATTGATAAAAGCCAAAGCTATAATATTGGAGAAATAATCAAATTTAAGATAAATGTTTCAAATCCAATGGCAAATGTACAGTACAATGTTACCGTAACTGATTATCTGCCCTGCGGTTTAAATATAACAAATGATTCTTATAAAGTTGAGCATAATACCTCTCAATACAATTGCAGTATATCAGGAGATGCCTGCGGAAATAATTGCGGAATGAAACTTACATGCAAATTTGATAATATTTCTCCTTATAACTACACTTTGATTTATGTAAATACAACTATTCTTACTTGCACGACCCAGGGACAACACGACAATTATGTTAAGGCAGATGGCTTTAGGCCAGGCGAGATTTTTGAAAATCAGATTTTTGAAAAGCATGACCAAGTACAATTTACAATTAATCCATTACAAGGAAGCATAAAATTGGACGCCCAGAAGAGCATAGGCAACTATATTTCCGGAGCGTTTGAACCAGGAGACAGAATAATTTTTGTCTTAAAGGCGTCAAATTTTGGTGATTCAGCAATTTCTAATGTGACTTTTACTGACGAATTACCAATTGGATTGATTTACGACCATTATGCTTCAAATCCTTTAAACATCGTTGAAAATGTAACTTTAACTAACAATGCAGAAGGCGGACAAATAGTTACATTTGAACTAAATAAAACACTTGGAAGCGGTGAGTCCTTAATTGTCTATATGTATACAAATGTCACATCAAATATGAGCAAGGGGACAAATGTGAACAAACTGATCGTTGAAGGAAAACAGCCGAACGGAATGCCAATAAGAGATGAGGATAATAAAGCATTTACAGTTGGAAAGCCAAAGCTGAGTATGATTAAAAAGGCATTAAACAAAACTGTAAAACCTGGAGAAGAAGTAACCTACACCGTACAAATAAAGAATATTGGCACCGGAACAGCATATAATTTAAATATAAGCGATATTTTTCCGCCAAACTGGAACAAAACAAAGGAAGAAATTAACATTACTCCAGAGCCAAAATCAAAAATTTTGTATTTTGACTTTGATACAGGAAATAGTCCTTTCTTTGGAAATAGCAATTCTCCAACAGCACCAGGTTATATTTCCATAACAAAAGAAACGCTATTGTATAATATTGAAACAGGATACGGATGGCTTACAAACCATACCTATCCTGAAGATAATTATAGTTCTTCTTTTAATTACAGCAAAATAATGGATACTGGAGGGGATTTAAATCCTGATAGAGATAGAGACTATCATCATCAGGATATAAACAACACATTCATTATAGATCTTCCAACAAAAATAAATACATTTACAGTTAGAACAGTATTCTGTAATCCTAATTCTTCTTATCAACATATTGATGTTAATATAACAACAAATTGTGGAAATTATTCTGTTTTGAGCGATAAAAATGTAACTCCTGGTGAGTGTTTTATGAACACGACAGAAGTTAACGCAAGCGGACAATTGAATGTTACTCTCTTTTCAGATGCCAGCAACTGGATGATTAATGCAATAATGGTTGATTCCGGAAAATTAATCGGATTTTTTCCAGGACAGACAGCCAATATTACCTATACATTAAAGGTTCCTGAAAACGAATCCTGCGGGCATTTATTTGCAAATGACATTAAAGTTAATTTTGACGACGGTATGGGATTCAATCAATATTTGGAAGCAACAGAT
Organism: Candidatus Altarchaeum sp. CG2_30_32_3053; assembly: GCA_001873845.1. Classification (GTDB taxonomy): domain Archaea; phylum Altiarchaeota; class Altiarchaeia; order Altiarchaeales; family Altiarchaeaceae; genus Altiarchaeum; species Altiarchaeum hamiconexum. Next base: position 14,381 of record MNZY01000237.1, read on the forward strand.
GATGTTTTAACTGTTTGCGATGTAAATTTAAATGTAAATAAGTTTATAAATACATTTGCAACAACATTTGCTCCCGGGGATACAATTCCTTTTGTAATAAATGTTTCAAATGATGGATTTAATAACTTATATAATGTAACTATTAATGATGATATTCCTACTGGAACAGAGATTAAAAACATTACTTATTACAACGGAACTAACTGGATATCAACAACAACATTCCCTATTATTATTCCAGAACTTACAGGCAATAATTTTACCTTGATTTCGCTTTATTTAAATGTTACAAATACATCGTATGGAGAAAAGAAAAATCATGTTTATGTAAGGGCTCAAAAAGCAGGAGGAGAATATGTCTGGGCAGAAGATGATGCCTTTTTTGTCATAGGAAAGCCAGAAGTAACGATTGAAAAGGAAAATTTAGTTCCTTATGCGCATCCAGGAGAAACTATTAAATATCAGGTAAAAGTTAAAAATAAAGGCAATACTTTAGCAAGAGATGTTATTTTTTTGGATTTCCTTCCGGATGATTTTGAAGTTGTAAATTTAACCTCAGATTGTATTGAAATAATGAAATTTGATTTTGGGCCAGAAAATCAGAAGGTCAAGGACGGATGGAAAAATGTAACGCCTTCAATGGTATATACAGCGGCAAGGGGTTATGGATTTGAAGCTGGAGATGCGCAAAAAGGACGTAATACAAGTCCATCAATAGATGATGAAATGATGAATGATTCTGTGCATAGATACGGCGGCGGAACCATGTATTTTTTTGTAGATGTTCAAAACGGATTGTATAATGTGACATTTTATTATGATAATAGTACATACGATGGATCATCTTTGTGGGACACACGCCTAAACGATGTGCTTATGGCAGGTCATGGTAGTAGCACAAACTGGACTTATGAAAATTTAAAGGTTACAAACAGCAGGATAAATTTTACAACCGATGGAAATAGTGGTGTAAGAATCCGCGGTCTTGAAATTAAACTGCTTTTCACTCCCACAAAAAATTTGAATTATTCTCTTGGAAATATGGAGCCTGGAAAAGAATGTACTTTTGTATATGATGTTACGATTCCTGAGGGAACAAAGGATGGGGTTTATTATAACAATGCATCAGCATCATGGAGAGACGGATTGAACAATTCATTTAAGGTTTATGCAAAGGACGATGTTGATGTTCATAACCTGGCAAATTTGGATATAAGTAAAACCATCGTTAATGTTGACCATAAATTTGAAACCAGAGATGTGATAATATTTAAAATAGAAGTTAGAAATACAGGAATTAACACGATTCACAATTTAACATTTGAGGACAGGTTGCCGCTTGGAGTTGAATTTTTACATTTGTCTCCTGCATATAATACAAATGTCACAGTTATTGATGGAGGCGTAAGGGGACAAACACTGGTTTTTAATCTACACAATGCAACAAATGAAAATAATAATATTTCGGGAAATTCTACACGAACATTTTATATGTATGCCATGGTTCATTCAAACGCTTCCGGCGGCAAAAATTTCAATTATATAAAAGTTAAAGGTTATGATATTAACGGAAAAGAGGAAAAGGACAGTGATTTGGTTGAATTTGACATAGGCAAGTCGCATGTGAGAATAAGCAAAAAGGCCTTAAATAAAACAGCAAAGCCAGGGGATATTATTGAATACGAAATTGAACTGGAAAATATAGGTGATGTGATTGCTTACAGCTCAAAAATTTACAATATAACATTAGAAGAAGAACTTCCAGAAAACTGGACGATAGTAAATGCAACTTTAAAATACATTCCTACCCTTGCAACCCTTGCGTGTTATGATTTTTCAGCAAACGAGTCTGAAATTACAGGCAAATCGTGGAGCCCAATAGAACCCGGATGTTATCCTGTTTATAGAGAATGGTATAATGAATCAAGGGGTTATGGATATTATTGGGCAGATGGTTATACTAGCATAGCTGAAAAGGATTATAATTACGAAGATGATTCTTTAAGGGATTATCATTACAGCTCAAGTGATGCAACCTTGAAATTTGACCTGCCTATTTTCTTGAACGAAACGATTAATGTTACTTTATATTTTTATTCTGTAGGTACAAACTATACTTTTAATGGCGTAAATGCAAGCGAAGATAATATAACATGGAAAAATGTTGTTGGAAGTACAACAGTTAATGCAGGAAATTTGCACACGGAAACATTTGAATTTAATACCTCAACAAAACAACTTTATCTGAAATTTATGAGAAGTGGTATTGGTGTAAATGATTGGTTTATAAACAAAATTGTTATTCAATATATCGGATTTGCAAATGCTTCTACCAATAAAACAATAACGATTCCTGTGCTTGTTCCAAAACAAAAGTCAATTTTTAACATGAGCGTTAAAGTTCCAGAATATGAATGTGATGGAAGCTTTCCGAATTATGCTAAAATGAGTTATATGGATAAAGAAAAAACATTGGGAGAAGATTATGCAAAAGACGATGTTTTAATCCAATCACAGGCATTTTTAAATGTAAGCAAAGAAATTTTGAATAAAAAGCAAGATTATTCAATTGGAGATGTAATTCAGTTTAAAATTAATGTTTCAAATCCGTACAGCAATTACATTTACAATGTTTCGCTCATTGATGATTTAGCTTGTGGATTAAACATTACAGATGAGTCCTTCAATGTGAGTGGAAATACAACACCTTACACTTGCAGTGTACAGGGTAATGTTTGCGGAAACGGCTGCGGAATGAGTTTTACTTGTGCTCTTGGAACTTTAAAAGGAGAAAACAACATAATTGTTTATTTAAACGCAACAGTCAAAGAATGCATGATTCCAGGACAGCATGATAATTATGTCAAAGTTGAGGGAAGAAGATGTAATATGACTTATGAAAAACACGACCACATTGAATTTTCTATTGCCAATTACGGCGATTTGAATGTTATTAAGGAAAATAACGCATCTGGGGTATTACAGCCCGGAGAAAATGTTACCTATACAGTAAAACTTGGAAATTCAGGTGGAAGAAATTTAACTGTAAATATTACAGATAATGCACCTTTTGGATTTGTTTGTAATGCAACACAATACATAAATGTAATTATTCCTGCAAATTCTGAAATAGAGGTTAAATTTAACTGTCATGTAACATCAAATGCAAGTGAAGGCGCAAATGTGAATGAGGTTTATGTAAATGCAACCTCTGCTGACGGAAAGACATTTAAAGGACAGGCAACATCAACAGTAACACTAGGTAAGCCAAAAATAAGGATAATAAAGGAATCAATTTTAGATAAAGTTGTTCCAGGTAGTAATATAACTTACAGGATTACAATCACCAATGAAGGAAGGGCAAACGCTGCAAATATAACCATTACAGACATTCTTCCAGATGGATGGAGCTTTAAGGACATTACAACAAATGGATGTAATGTTGCTAATGAATCGCAAAATGGAAATATTATAAAATTTGTAAATGGAAGCATCAATGCGGCATCAGATAATTATCAGGTTGCTACCTGCTATTTTGAATTTAATGTCTCTGTTCCGGAAAATGAAACAAACGGAATTCATTATAATAAATTTAATGCTTCCTATAAAGATGGGGCAAATACAACCTATAACATTTCAACACAGAAGGACAATGGAATAAATGTTCAAAATTTAATGCTTTATACTGAAAAGTTTGTTAATGTGAGTAATGCACAGCCCGGAGACGTTGTTAAATTTATAATTAAGGTTAAAAATATAGGTAATGAAGAAGTTAATGTAACATTATATGATACCTTACCTGTAGGATTTTCTTATGTAAATAACACTGTGAAATATGTTGATGGAGCAAGCATTGCAAATGATAATATAAATTTTTCAGATAATTTAATAAACATTTCCCTTGGAAACATAGTGCAAGGAGAAGAAAAGTTCATTGAGTTTAATGCTTTAATTAATGATTCTGCTGTTGAAGGAGCAAATAAAAACAAAATTCTTGCAATAGCAAAATCAGAAAATAAAGAAATTAATTCTACATCTTATACATATTTAACAATCTACAAGCCAGAAATAGCAGTAATTAAATCAGCATCAAAATATTTTGTTGGTATGGGTGATGAAGTTGAATTTACCGTAAATATTTTAAATCCGAGTTATGCAAATTTGTACAACCTAATAATTAATGACACACTTCCAATGGGGTTCAATTATATAAATGGTTCATCAAAATTAAATGGAATAAATATTTCAGACCCATCAAAAACCCATGAGTTTGCAAACGAACTGCAAAGACAAAATTTGGTCTGGAATGGTTCTGCTTTTGAGGTATTGCCCTCAAAGACAATAAAAATTTTAACTTACAGGGCAAGTGTTGTACATTGTAATATAAGTAGTGAAATGTATAACGAAGTGAATGTTTCAGGAACATACAGGGATGGAGAGCAGAATACTACAAAAACAGCAAATACAAAAACAAAAATAGTCGGATTATTGGCAGATGCAACACTCGTGAAATATTCTGATAAAGATATTGCATCGTGGTTTGATATAATTACTTATACAATTGTTATAAAGACAAATGTAACAGGAGGCAGCAATGTACTTCCCTTAAATTTAACAGACGCCCTTCCTCCATATTTAAAATACATTAATAATTCAGCAACAGTTGATGGAGAAAATATGAATCCAACAGTAACCGGAAACATAACACACGGGCAAAATTTAACATGGTACTTAAATGACACATTATTATCACCAGGAGCAAAAATGATTGTAACATACAGAGTTATGACATATCCCGGTGTGAATAGAACATTCAGCAACAGGGCCACATTAAACTATGCGGACCCAAGCAGTGGATATAGTTTAACATTTACAGATAATTCAGAATTGGGAACAATGCCAAAACTACCTAATACTAATGAAATTTATAATAAAACATTAGAACCATACACAAAAAACAACAATGTTTATGGGGTGAATAAAGGAATAGCAACATCTGATGAATGTATAAACGCAAATGTCATTCATTTAAAACAGGGATGGAATCTGATTTCATTGCCAACACAGCCAATAAACAATTCTCTTGATTATGTATTAATGCCAATAAACGGTAAATATACAGATGTTTTTACATACAAAGATAGATGGGTTTACAAGAGCAGTTATATGAATAAATGGTTTGGCGATTTAAGTACAATGGATGTGGGAACAGGATACTGGATTAAAGTTGAAGAAGATTGTGATTTGCCAATTATAGGATATTACATTGATGATTGGAATATCAAATTAAGCAAGGGATGGAATTTAATAGGACATATAGGGTGTGGAAATGCAAATATAAATAATTTGTCATTTACAGATGCAAATAACAATAATTACACAAATGCTTATACAGATATATTCACTTATGAAGATAAGTGGATATATAAGAGCGAATATATGAACAAATGGTTTGGCGACTTAAATTCATTAGTTCCAGGAAAGGGATATTGGATAAAAGTTGAAAATGATTATAATATAAGCATCACCAAATAAATTTTTATTAAATTTTTATTAAATTTTTTAAATTTATATATATTTATAAAATAATATAAAACAAATATAATATAATACAAAGTAAAATGAATCCCAAAGTCAACATAAGGAATGTAGCATTCACATTTATATTTATTTCATCATTAGCTTTAGTTTTATTTGTTTTGAATGCTGATGCAGAATGTGCCTCGCCGGCATGTTGTGGTGTGTGTGAAAATTATATAAATGATAGTGCAAACATCAGCGTAAACTTTCCCGTATTGATTGTTAATAAAAGCGTAAATCCGGCAACATTTGAGCAGGGAGAGTTGGTAGAATTTAAGATTGAGGTTCTAAATATAGGAAATGTTTCTGCTTATGAGCTAAGTATGAAAGATATTTTAAATGAAGATTTGGACTATGTTCAAAGCAAATATGATAATTCAAGCTCAAATTATCTGATATACAAGTTTGTATTTAATGTTACTGGAAATGGTGAATATTCATGTCAAAAATCAGATGGGGGGTGGTTCTCCGATAGTTCACAATGTGTTCCAAAGGAGAATATTGACTTTCATTATTTATCTGATACTAATGAATTGACTTGGGGAAAATATGGAAGCTCAGGGGGAAAGGAATTACCTCCAAAGGTTGCTTATGTTATTAAATTTTATGCACGTGCAAAGGAAAATGCAAGTGCTGGAAATTTAACAAATAATGTAACTATAAAAGCAAACTATGATCAACATCAATATGTGTGTACGGCACCGGCTTCGTGTCAAGGTGGTTCGTGCAAAGGTGCAGATGGAGGAAGTTGCCCAAACAATGGTCTTTGTTACTGCGATAACTGTGTTTCTCAACCTTCCGGAGATTGCAGCGATACATCTATAAAATTGAGCGATCATTCTGATATTAATTTGCCGCCGAGCATAACTCCAAATTTAAATTCTTCGGCAAATTTTACAATCCTTCCGAAAAGCGAAATTTATATAACAAAGGGAATCAATTCAACCGCAAATAAATTTACAGTCGGGGAAATCATCCCTTTTGTTTTAAATATAAATTCAAATTTAAATGAAACAAACGCTACATTGACAGATGTAAAAGTTACAGACAATTTGCCTTATGGAATTGAATTTTTAAATGCAACATTATGCAACGAAACAAATAATGCATTAAACTCAACTACACAACCACAATTAAATCAAAACAGCAGCGACGATCCGCAGGCAAGCACAATTCTTACATTCAATATTGGAAATTTAACAAAAGATGTATCAAATATTAAAATATGTATATATACAAAGGTTGCAAGCGATGCCTCAAACGCTTATGGTGCCCTGAAAAATGATGCCCGGGTTTATGCGAGCAATAATCAGACTTATGAAACAAAAAATCTGTCTGATGCAGCAGAAAAATATTTTTACATACTAAAACCAGCGAGTTTGAAAATTTCAAAGAAAACACTAACAACAAATGTTGTTCCTAACTCAATAGCAACTTATGAAATAACTGTGTGGAATGAAGGCGACTCAGAAGCAGTAAATATAACGATTTTCGATCCTCTGCCATGTAATTTTACTTACATTAACAATTCGTGCAATGTTACTGAAAATAACACAGATACAAATTTAACATGTCCTGATGAAAACACAACAGAACCATCATTTAACATTTCAAAAATAGAAGGACATTCAAGGATCGTTTTTACATTTAATGTCTCTGTCCCTAATAATGTCAGCGGAATGTGTGGGAATACAATAGTTGCAGAGGCAAAAGATACATCTGGAAATAATCTTACTGTTAATTATATTTCGCAGACATCTTATATTTATACAGAGCATGGCTTTGGCTATTTACAGGTCAATAAGGAAGTAATAAATAACAAACTGTTTGCGGTTGGAGAAATAGTACAATATAAAATCAAAGTAAGGAATTCTGGAAGTGTGCAATCAGTAAATAATGTTCAGTTAAAGGACTTTTTGCCAATGGGGATGAAATTTGCCAATATAAGCATTCAAAATTGCAATGTATCAAATATTACAGGAAATTATTCAACGAATGGAGAAATTTTAATATGTAATATAGGTAGTGTTGTTCCAAATGAAACAAAAATTTATTATCTGAACGCAACGGTAATGGATTATAAACCAGTAATGGTTAATAAGGTTGAGGTTAATGGAAGTACATCAAATGGAGAACAGTGGTTTAAAGATAATATTGCTGTGTATGTTGGGAAAGCAAAGTTAAAAATAGAAAAGAAAGCAAATAAGAATAATGTAAAGCCAGGTGAGAGTATATTTTATACTCTGAACATTTCAAATGAGGGTGATGCTCCAGCATATAATATTTCAATTAAAGATGTGCTGCCAAAAGGATGGAAGCCAACGGAGGGGGGGGAATGGTTATCTTACACATGCGAATTGACTTATACTTCTTCCCGTACAAGCTTTTCACAGACAACACTTTATTTTACTGGAAATGAATTGGCTCCGGGAGCAAGCTGTGAGATTAAGTATAGAGTCCAAGCTCCTTCCAATGCCTCGGGAGGGCTTTATCAAAATGACGCAGAAGTTAGTGGAAATGACTCTTTTGGGAATAAACTTGATGGCGATAAAACATATAAAAATGTATTTGTATACGAATTTAGAGATATGCGTTTAATAAAAGTTGCAGATAAAACAAACATCCGGGTAGGAGAAGATGTATTTTTTACAATTATTGTTACAAATACCGGAAATGTTCCATATAGCGTTTCTTTAACAGACGAACTTCCTTATGGATTTGAAAATAATACACCTATAAGTTATGATTTTGCTTTGGATAGGGGAGCATCAAAAACAATACATGTTGGTGCAACAGTCACGAACAATGCAATTCCGGGATTAAACGCAAATTGTGTAAAGGCAAGTGCTTATATGGGTAACAAACTGGTTTTAGAAAGAAAGGATTGTGCATTTGTTTATGTTTCCTCTCCATCAATTGATATTGAAAAGTGGACGATAACTCCGACATTAAATCCCGGGGAAAATGCAACTTTCTTTGTGAGGGTGAAAAATAAAGGAACTGAGAATATAAGCAACCTAAATTTAACTGACAGCATTCCGGGAATTGGTATGAATAATGCAGATGTTTCTATTTCAAAGGTTAGCTGTTCAGCGAACATAACAACAGGAAATTATCCGAACATAGCTGGTGGAAGGTTAAACCGGGGAGAAGAGTGCGTAATCAGATATACTTTTAAATTGCCGGATAATGCATCGGGTCTGTATCAAAATATTGTATATGCAACAGCATCCACGGGAACCGGAACAATAAATGAATCGGACAAAGCATATATCAATGTCCTGTATAATCCAAAATACGAGGTATGGAAGATCGCAGATGTCAGCAAAGTAGATATTGGTGAAAGTGTAAATTTCACAATTTTTGTCAGCAACGAAGGAAATGTACCTTTAAATTTAAGTATTTCAGATGTTCTTCCAAATAATTTCATTAACTTAACATCATTAACTTTCATATATACCCTAAATCCCGGGAAAGATAAGAATTACACCGTTATCGCGAAACCAAATTCAGGCGCAGTTGATTCTGAAAACTGTGTGGTTGTAAACGCAACAGCCCCAAAAAATGAGGTCTTACATAAAACAGCTTGCACGGGAATTCACATCAAAAAGCCATTACTCATTATTCAAAAATGGACAACAACCCCGTCAAGATTGCCAAACGAAAAAGCAGAATTTTATGTTATGATAAAAAACGACGGCGAGGGAATTGCAAAGAATGTAAAAGTTACAGATGAATCAGACATGACAAATTCAAGTGCTGTCATTTCTTATGAAGGAGATTGTGATTCTTTAACTATTGGCACATATCCAAGTTTAATTTCAAATGGAACTTTACATTCAAACCAATATTGCATCATTCATTATAATATGACGGTTCCAAATGTTGATGGATATACAAATATTGCAACTTTAAATGCAACCGATGCCGGGAATAAACAATTGAATATACAAAAATCAGAAGCTTATGTTTTGGCATCCGGAATTACTCCTTCATTTTCTGTTGAGAAGTTCGTTTCCGATGGAAATCCTTTTGCAGAGAGGGGAACTTATAAGAATTTCACAGTTAAAGTGAAGAATCTTGGAAATGTTTATATAAATATTACAGATATTGATGAAACACCCCCTTATGGATTTAATTGCGCGGCTGGAAATATTGCCGGAACAACATTACAGCCGGGAGAAACAACAACAACAAATATTACCTGTTTTGTTAATAAGTCCGCTTTGGTAGGAGTTAATGTTAATGAAGTCAGAGTATGGGCAATTGGAAATGGAGGAGTGAACATTTCCCAGAGTGATAACGAGTTTGTTATTGTTCAGGAGCCAAAATTAAAGATAGAAAAGAAAACAAATAAGAAAAATGCAAAGCCAGGAGATCCCATAACTTATACTCTGAACATTTCAAATGTGGGTGATGCTCCTGCATATAATATTTCAATTAAAGATGTGCTGCCAAAAGGATGGAAGCCAACGGGGGGGGAATGGTTATCTTACACATGCGAATTGACTTATACTTCTTCCCGTACAAGCTTTTCACAGACAACACTTTATTTTACTGGAAATGAATTGGCTCCGGGAGCAAGTTGTAAGATTGTATATAGAATTCCGGTTCCCCCCACTACATCTACAGGAATTTATACAAATTACGCCACTGTTAGTGGTGCAGATAAATCAACAAAAATATTTGGATATAACGATGAAATTACAGCTTATATTAAGGGCTCACCTGTTCTTTATGTTTCTATGAGCGCGAATGCAACGTATGTAAAAAAAGGAGACACAGTTAAATTTACAACGAGAATTGAAAATTTAGGAGATGTTCAAATGAAAGATATTGTGGTAGAAATAATTCTCCCGCCGGGTTTTGAAAATTTAACCCAGACAAAAATTTCAGGATTATCATTAGATGCTGGAGCATCAACAGAAGTAAATGTAATAGCAAAGGTATTGAATGATACAAACGCGACGATCGGAGGAGCTCATGTGGCAAGGGTTTATGTAAATGCAACATCTTTTGGCGGAACAAAACTAAAAGCAGAAAGTTATGCAACTGTTTACATAACTTCAACACCACTTTCGCTGATTGGAGATATTGATGAAAAAACATTGTTTATGGGAAGTCATTTAAAAAACAGATTTATTGTTGTTAATCCTTCTATGTTTGATACGCGGGATATAAATTTAACAGTTAAATTGCCAAAGGGTTTAAAATACGATGTAAATTCAACGATGTTTAACGGGGTTCCGTTATCGGATGATGAGAGTAATGGAATAGTTACTGAAGAAGACGGAAAACAAACCATTGAATGGAAAAATTTAAGCATGTATTCAAAGTCAGTTGGAATATTGTCATTTTCTGCTCTTGTTGAAGACGATGTTTCAGGAAAGGTTATTAATGCGTCAATAATTTACAATCAGCATGGAGAAATAAGTATAGTAGATACAAGCATAACAATAAATCAGGAATTTGTATCAAAGCCATTCTTTTATGTATTTCAAGACAAAGAAAAGGTAAATGTCAATGAGATAATTAAATATACAGTAATCGTTAATGATGAATTTGGCAGGTTAAATGATCCCTTTTTAAAATTAACAGCAAACGGTTTGAAAATTTTGGATGTGGAATTAAAAAACAATGAAGAAAATAGAACTTATAATGCTGTAATTAATGGAAAAATAATAAATTTAACAAATTTAACACATTCAATAGAAATAGATATCCATAGTTTACCTTTCCCAACGACAAGTCCAAAATTAAATTTAGATGCAGTTTTAACATACAACGACGGAAGTAAAATAATAAACTTACAGATAAATAAAATTACTGATCTATTAATTCCTCCGGAGGGAATAATAACAAATGTTGAATCGCAAAATTTAAATCTGTCAATAAATTTAAAGGATGTAAATTTAAATTATACTCTGCACCTAAAAAACGGGTGGAATTTAATTGGAATTCCGATAATGCCTGAGAAAACAAATTTAGAAGAAATATTGAAGCCAATTGAAGGGAAATATACAGATGTATTTACCTATAACGACAGGTGGAATTACAAAAGCCAGTATATGAATAAGTGGTTTGGCGATTTAAGTGAAATTTTGCCTGGAAAGGGATACTGGATAAAGGTAGATGAAGATTGTAATCTGACTATAACAGGAAGCGAAATAGAAAATTTTTCCTTAACTCTTAACAACGGATGGAATTTGATATCATTGCCATCTCTTGACGAAATTAATCTTGATGATATGGACGGATATACGGATGTTTTCACTTATGATGACAGATGGATTTACAAGAGCAGTTATATGAACAAATGGTTTGGCAACTTAAACACATTAAATTCAGGAAAGGGATACTGGGTAAAAGTAGAGGAACATAAAATATTTAGTAAATAAAAATAAAAATAGTTTAATTTATTAATTCAATAATATATAAATTTAATTAGTTTAATTTATTAATTCAATAATATCAAAATTTAATTAGTAATTGGTTGATTGTAATACAAAAAAATAAATAACTATTCAAAAAGTGCTAAACGTATCAATGAAAATTTCAAAAAAATACATGAACGAAAAGGGTGTAAGAATCAAAAATTTAAAAATTCATTATAAAATAAATTTAACAAAAAAATTTAAAAATTTTTAAAATGGATAGAAAAAATTTGTTAAAGGGCAATGACTTTTTTGGAAATTTAAAAAATTCAGGTATTTTAGCTTTGGTTGTAATTGGAGTTGTTTTGATGTTTTTGATGTCTTCTCTGATGTTTTTGGCATCAGGACTGAACAGAATTTTGAATTTTAATAAAAATAATATTAATCTTTTAAAAAATTTTAAAATATATAAAATGATTGGATATAGGACTAGCTTAAAGCTAGGAGGTATTTTTGCATTAATCGTGGGTTTAATTTTTATTTTTAGTGCGGTTAATGTATCTGCTGGTGGCTGTTGCTGCTATGCAGGTAGTTGTTTGAATGAAATAAATGATACAGCAAATGTTTCTGCAGCGAATGCGTATTTAAAGGTTGATAAATTTGTAGATAAAGACATAGTGCAGGTTGGAGATACAGTTGGTTATACTATAATAGTGAGAAATTTGGGAAATACCACCGCTTATGATGTTACGGTGAATGATACTTTGCCAATTGATATTTCTAGTGTAACTTTGGGAGATATAAATTATATATATAACATTAATGGAAACGGAGAAATACCAACATGTCAGTTTTTGTCGACAACAAATAATGAGTCAGGCAAGGTATTGTACTGTAAAATCAATAAGATACCAAAAAAAGATGAAACAGGAGCAAATGTGACAATTTTCTTCGGGGCAAAAGTTACTCAACATACGAATGCTCCGATAAATCATACAAATAATGTCAGTGTAAATGGTTTTTATACACCATGTTCGGATACTAATGGCAATATACTTAAAGAAGACGGAACCTGCCCGTGTACGAATCTTACTAATTGTAATCAGGTATATGGAGTATCAGATATTGCGACAGTTCAAACAGACCAAGATGGTAGTAATGGATATAATGGTTTAAGAGATAATGCAACAGTTTGGATTGTAGGAATAGATGTGACCAAATATGCCACTACCAATTCTACACTTCAGGCAGGTGATGAAGTTGTGTTCCACATTACTATAACAAATACAGGCGATTTACAGGTTTGCAACATTACAGTTCACGACAGATTGCCTTCGGCACTTGAATTTGTAGATTCTTCCCCGGAAAATTCATCGCCAGTTACAGGAAGGGATGTTTATTTCAATTTAGGATGTTTGAATGGAAGTTTATCAACAACAATAAATATTACGACAAAGGTTAGCACAGCTGCAACAACATTATCATCGCTGAGTAATTTTGTTGAAGTTAATGGAACTGTTTATAATGCCAGTGGAAATGCAACAGATATAAATGTTACAGATGATTATACTACTCCTCCGCAATATTTTGACAACGAAACAGGAACAAATCAAACCCCGCAGATAGGAAAGGCAACACTTTCTTTAAATAAAATCGCTATGGATCCGTGGACAAGGCCAAATAGAGAAATTAAGTATCGGGTTGAAGTAGATACAGGCGGTGCAATGGTTTATGGCGCGCAAATAACAGATCATTTACCAGGCGCATTTCAATATATGAACAATATTATTCAATTGAATGACGGGGAGTGTACTCCAAACTCTACAACTTCATCTAATTCTACAGGAGAAGTAATATTTAATCTCGGCAATTTCACAGGGAAATGTATATTTGAATATACAGTTTATGTTCCATGGAATACAAAGGATGGATATTACAGAAATAATCAAACTTTAACTGCGAATGATAAAAATAATCAAACATTGGCAAATGTGACTGATAATGCTCCTGTAATTGTTGATGGCAATACAAGATTAACAGTTAATAAAGATGTCGTAAATCCAAGAATATTCCAGCCAAACGATATAATTGAATATACTTTAACTGTAAGTAATGAGGGAGATAATGAAATTCACGATGTTAATGTAACTGATTTAATTCCTTATGGAATGAATTACAGCAGTTCCTGGCTGGAAGGTGGCAATGTTTATATTCCAGGATATGATGAAGCGGCAATCGGTTCTCCAGCATGCCAGATTACATCTCAGACATGTAATACAACTCATTGTAATGTAACTGTTGGCTGTTGTAATAATGAAATTTATACTTATAATGATATTCCAAATGGAACTTCACAAACAGGAAGTGCTTCTTGCACCAATTATAATGTATCCTGCAACAACAGTAATCCACCTTCATGTACTATTTCTAATAGCAGTACTTCAACAGTTCAGATTATAGGTGACTTGAAATATACTGATCCAAGCAAAGGTTATAAAGCAATATGGCACTTTGACATTATTGGTGCCAAGACAACAAAGGTAATACATTTAAATTTAACGATTACATCTGATTCTGTTGGCGGGAGCAGTATGAATAAAGTTGAAGTAACAGGAATTACTCCAAACGGGGATGTTTTGTTATGGAAAGATATCGCTTCCAGTGCGAGAATAGGAAAGGCAAATTTACTGATAGAGAAATCTTCAGATACTGCAACGATAGCCGCTGGCGAGGAAGTTACTTATACTATTCGTGTTAAAAATATAGGGGAGGGTTATGCTCAAAACATAACAATTAAAGATGAGCCCGGTTCACAGATGCAATTGGGTGCGATAAGTATGGCATCATGTAATGGTGGTTCATTGTTATCAGAGAAATATGAAGGAGGTCCGGCAACTAACTACGGTGACTCTGTAACATATATTCTGAAAAATGTGAGTTTAGCTCCAGGGAAAGAATGTGTAATTAATTATAAAGCATACACTGCCTCAACATCTCAGGAGGGATTGTATGTAAATAAAGCAACACTTAATTGGAGAGATATGTTTGGAACAGAACAGATGGCTCTAAGTACAACTGCGGCTGTTATGATATTGCCACCGGATGCTTTGATGAGTATTAGAAAACAAAGTAATGCAACCCGCGCTCAACCCGGAGAGAAGCTTAATTACACAATAACTATTGAAAATAAAGGTAATGAAACATTAAGAGATGTTATAATAAACGATACATTGCCAGATGGATTTAAAAATTTGAGTCAAGCGTACTGGGGAAATTTTAACTGTTCTAATATGCCAAACGGAACATGCGTTCGAGACATAAATAGTGATAAAAGTAATTATACTGGTGAAGGTATAGGTGGATTTACAACAGTGACTTTATCTATAGAAGCAATAGTAACATCAAATACAACAGAAGGTTTAAATACAAACAAAGTTACAATCACGGCAAAACGACCTTCAGGAACACCTGTTAAAGGAAGTTCTTCACATATTTTACAGGTAAATAAGCCACATATTTCAATAACCAAATGGGCATCAACGACGATGAGAGAACCAGGACAAAATGTTACATTTTATATTGAGGTTAAAAATACAGGTGCAGGAGATGCTAAAAATATAACTATTACAGATGATGCAACGCCTTTTGAGCATATTGGTAATGTAAGTGTTGTTTCCGGAGATTGTACTGTAAATAAGAGTGGAGACGGCAATATAACAACATTTTGGATAAACGATAATGGAACATTTAATGCATATAAAACATGCATCTTTAAATATTTGATGAAAGTTCCTGCAAATACTCCTGATGGTACATATACAAATAATGCATCACTTTCTTATCAGGATCTTAACAACACAGAATTTAGTAAATCTGCTGGAACAGATGTTTTGGTAACTATAAATTTATTCCCTGATGTTGAAAAGATAGCAAATGATACATCTTTACAACCCGGAGACAGAGTAAATTTCACGATAAATGTTAGAAATTACGGAAGTGCAACAATGACAAATGGAACAGTTACAGATACTTTGCCCCCAGGATTTAGATGTCTAAATGCTAGCGGAATAACTAATGGAATAAATTGTTCGTGCGTTAATGATACAACAGCAATTTGTAATTTGACAGATTTAGTTGGAAATACTATAAGTAATCCTTTAAGCATGTGGGTTGAAGCAAAAGTTAATGGAAGTGCAACAGAAGGATCAAATGAAAATAATGTTTCGTTGAATGGAACAAGACCCGATGGTCTTCCAATTAACAGAACCACAGAAGCAAAGGTGTTTGTAAATGAACCAAAGCCACAACTTGAAATTTACAAATGGACAGACACTATAAAAGCAACACCAAATTCAACAGTAATTTATTACATTTTGGTTAAGAATACAGGGGACGGAGATGTTTATAATTTAACAATTAACGATACTATGGATTTTGGAAGCATCACAAATTATTCAACAATTCCAAATGGATCTGCAGATTGTAATACATCAACAAAATCGTGTAATATCTCACACTTATCTTCTGCAGGACAATGCCAAATTAAATTAATTGCCCTTATAAATGAAAACGCTACCGATGGAACTCATAATAACACAGTCAATGTTTCTGGATTTATGAAAGGTGGAACTGAAATAAATAAAACAAAATTGAATGACACAGAAAGTATAAATGTTGAAGCAGATGTTAAGTTAACAGTCACAAAAAAAGCAAACACAACAGAAGTAAATGCTGGAGACAATGTTACCTATACAGTTATTGTCAGAAATGACGGAGTAAATAGAGTTATGGTTAATGTTACTGATAATGCTCCTTTAGGTTTTACTTGTGTAAATAAGACCCCTAATGAAAGCGTATGGATAAATGGAAATTCGCTTGAAACTTTTACATTTGAATGTAATGTAAATTCATCAGCAACACAAGGAAATAATACTGTTGTTGTTAATGGAGTTGCAGAAAACAATCAAACATTTGATGCTAATGGAACAACAACTATTGTGTTGAATACTCCTAAATTAGAAATTATTAAAGAAGCAGTAACAGGAACTGTTGAGCAAAATGGAATTGCGACTTATAAGATTATTGTTAGAAATACAGGAACTGCGCCAGTTAAAAATATAAGTATTACGGATAGGGGTGATGGTGGTGGAGGCACATTTACTACTGCGTTAGGAGGGCCTTCCTTAGACACAGCTGCAAGCACAGGTTGTACAGGCGTTAATTCAGGTGGATTGTATCTTAGTAATAGTTCTCCTCATTATCACGAAGTGAACTTTACCACGAATGGAACCATGAATCCAGGACAACAATGCGTTTTCACTTATACTTTGACTGTGAACAGTACCGCACAGATTGGAAATTACACAAACAACGCAACGATAACAGGAGCATATCATCCCGTAGATAATTCGTCATATACTCCAACACCAGAGCCAAAAGATAATGCAACAATAAGGGTCATTCCGCAAATGAATGTTTCATTTACAAAAACTGGAAATGCAACAGCAGAACCAGGACAAAGTGTAACATTTACAATAAATATAACAAATAATAATGCCGGGGCAAATATGACTGATGTTGTGTTTAATGATACATTGCCTGATGGATTTAATTGCACAAGCAATTCTACACAAAGAATACCAGCAAATACAGGACCAAATATTAACTGCAGTTGTGATGGAAGACAAATAAATTGTAACATTGAAACAATAGAAAATAGCAGTACAGTAATTATAAACATCACTGCTGATGTCAATTCTTCTGCTGAATTATCTAGCACAAATCGCGCAAATGTTACATATAATGTTACAAATACAACATTAATAACATCAGAAGCATCACACACAGTCACAATATTAAAGCCACAACTATCTGTCTTAAAAGAAAACAATGCAACAGGTGTTATTAGACCTGGACAAGATGTAAATTATACAATTACTGTTAAAAATACAGGTGGAGGAACAGCATACAATATAAGTATAAGGGATGTTTTGGATGATGGATTAACTCATACAAGTGTCTCTAATATAAGTTGTAATGGTTTAACTAATTCTTCAACAGGAACAAATGCAATTGATTTCAACATATCTTCTTTGGCAAATAACAGCAACTGTAAATTTAATATCACTGTTCATGTTCCAGAGCAAGTAAATAATTCAGTTTTTGGAAATACAATTAACATAACTGATGCACAATTTGGTGATGGCACACATTTAAATTCAACCTATGGAATTGGAGAAAATGCAACAAGCGATATAACAGTTCAGGCATTTACAAATGTTTCAGTTGTTAAATCAGCAAATCCAACATCTGCACAGCCAGGAGATTCAATTAACTTTACTATAAATGTAACAAACAATGGCGGAAATACTGTTTACAATATTAAAGTTGATGATATATTACCTTATGGATTTAATCCTAATTGCACGACTCTATCACCACATAATTATTGTAATTGTAATGAATCAACAAGAAAAATAAACTGTACATTTCCAAATTCAACAGTATTAAGTGTTATTTCTGCAAATGTAACAGTTAATTCAAGTGCGAACCCATTAAGCACAAATACAGCAAATGTTTCTTATGACTTGCCAAATGGAACAACCCAACAAACAGATAATCCTGGACAGACAACAGTAACAGTAAATAAGCCAAATTTAACTATACAAAAAACACCAAACAATCCAAAAGCATCAAGAGACCAAAACATAAGTTTTGAAATAAGAATTAAAAATATTGGTACTGGAACCGCACATAATATATTAATACAGGATGTACTTCCTTCTGCGAATATGCGGCATATAAGCAATGGAACTAATGTTAGTGGATGCTCGCAATCAATAATTATAGCAAATCCGCTCAATACAAACACAACAACATTTACTCTTGATAATTTAACAGCAGGACAGGAATGTATATTTAATTATACTGTTTATATAGATGAAAATATTAGTGATGGTAATTATACAAACATTGCAACTATTACAGGGGGTAAATTTGGAGATGATTCATATATGGACTCAAGTTATGGAAACAACAGTAACAGCAATGCGACAGTAGAAGTAACGACAACAATAATTCCATCCATAGAAAAGATTCCATATAATGATAAAATGCAGCCAGGAGATACGATAAACTTTACAATAATTATAAAGAACAACGGGAATAATGACTGGAAAAATGTTGCAGTTAAAGATGTATTGCCAGCAGGATTTATTTATAACAATACAATTAATGTTACACCATCAACAGGAGGTTATACAAATATAACATACAATAGTACAACAAGGGAATTGAATTATACTGGTGTAACTGTTCCTAAATTTGGAAACTGGACAGTAATTGTTGTTGCAAATGTTACTTCAGGTGCATCATCCCCAAGCACAAACAGAGTTAATGCTTCCTCTCCAGATAATAGATCTGTTGCAACAGTAGCAACAGTCGTAGTTGACAAGCCAGCACTAATTGTATCTAAGGAGCCATTACTTTTAACATATCTTCCGGGAGATAATGCAACATATAGGATAAAAATAACAAATACAGGAACAGGAGATGCGTTTAATGTAACTATGGAAGATGCTTTTGCAGATTTGAAATTTTATCATAATGGAAATGAGAGTATAAGTATTGCTCACTGTGGAACTAACAATAATACGAATGTTTCAATAACAAGTGGAAATGGAACAAACAGTGCAATTTTTGCATTAAATGATACGCTTGCAGGACAGGAAAATTGTGAATTTACCTACACAGTTCGAGTGGACGAGCGTCACGAAGATGGTTTATACGCAAATAATGCAAAAGTAAATTCAACTATGGGTGATGGGACAAAACTTCCTGTTGCAGAAGATAGCGCGCAAGTACTGATTAAAGCAGATGTTTCAATGAGAGTTACGAAAACATCAAATGCAACAGATCAAAAAGTAAATGCAGGTGATTATATTAACTTTACAATTACAGTATATGAGAATGGAAATAGTCCAATCTATGATGTAAATGTTTCGGATACTGTGCCTTATGGATGTGTTGTAACAAATGTCACAAATAATTCAAATGTTAATGGTTCATGGGACGGAAGAAATGTGAATTTCATAATTGGAAAGATTAATAACAGGAGCCATGTTGATTTAAATATAACCTGTTATATAAATCATTCAATGACTAAGGGATGGAATACAAATAGTGTGAGGGTAGTAGCCAAAAAGCCAAACGGAGATGAAATTTATGGAAGTGCTTCAACACAAATCAGAATGTTATTGCCTGATATTTCCTGGACAAAAGAATCATTAAACAAAACTATCCTTGCGGGACAAAAGGTAACATATAAAATAAAAGTGACAAATAAAGGTGATGGAACAGCACATAATTTAACAATTGTGGATTATTTGCCCAAAGGTGATGAAGGAAACTGGACTTATGCAAGTGGAACAAACATAAATGATTCCTGTGGTTATAACTGGAATGCGACAAATGTAAGCAATGATGGAAATATAGTAAAATTCTTCCTTGACAAGATGAACGGTTCTGAAAATCCGGCAGGAACAGAATGCGCATTTACCTTTGAAGTTCAGATTCCACATGGAACGACATCTGTAATGTACGCAAATACAATAGGTGGAAACTGGAGTTATGGAGATATTAACAACAATACACCAAAAGCAACAAACTACATTTCAAACCAGACGCCAGGAGAAAGTAATGTCTATGTATATGCTGGAGGAGGAATAATCATACAAAAGGAAAGCGATAAAGAAGTTTACCAATATGGTGATATAATAAATTACACAATCACAGTTTATAGCAACGGAATTCCAACGACAAATTTAACAGTTACGGATGTAATTCCAAAAGGATTAAGGCTTACAGAATGTCCGGGAAGTGCTAAAACAGAACCATCTGCGAGCTCACCTACAACACCGTTTATAGATTTTGCAAATAATAGTTTTAATTATTCAATTACAAATACATTGATTGCAAAACTTTCAGCTGTAAACAATAATACAAATATTCAGGAAAATGATACTGTATTGTGGACTGCAAATATAACAAATGATGCAGTTTCAAATGCGACGATGACAAATGTTACGCTTGTTTACAGTTTTGGAAATGATTTGAATGTTACTATGAATACTACTAGTCAGGGAACATGTACAAGAAATAATGATACACAAGTTACATGTAATATTGGAGATATTGCACTAGGAAATACCGTACAGGTAAATATAACAACAAATGCCACCAACAACACTTCAGTAAATGGAACGCCAACAGTAACCTACAATGCCACTGCAGCAGGTAAAACAAATACGAGTTGTCCATCAATGATCGGAAATGGCAATGTAAGCACTTGTTCAATAACATCTACCGGGACAGTAATACTTACAAAAACAGCAAATGTGTCTTATGTTCAACCAGGTGAAAGTATAAATTACACTATAACCATCAATAATACAAATGCTGATGTAAATATGACAAATATTGTTATTGAAGACATACTGCCACCAGGATTTACTTGTAATAATGTTACAGGATATAGTGGATGTGATTGTGATAATATAACAAATTCAAATTGTAATCTTGGAAATGGAAATAAGACAATCAACATAATTGCGACTGTTAACAGCAGTGCAAATAACAACACAGCATACAACAATGCAACAATTACCTACAATATTACAAGTTTGCCAACAACACAAGAAGGTCAACCTATTACAGTTAGCCAGCACACAACAGTATTCAAACCAGATCTTGGGGTATGGAAAAATAACAACATGACGAATATAACGGGAAACAATGTTGCAAATGATGATATGAATGTAACCTATACAATAGTTGTTGTAAATAACGGAGGGGGCGATGCAAAAAATGTAACTGTTGAGGATGTGTTACAATCTCCACTTTATCATATAACCGGAGTGGAGAGTGTGGAATGTACAGGCAATACCACATCAGTTACAGTAACTAACACATCAGTTGGAACCAATGAAATGAACTTCACATTTAATAGCATAGAAAACGGAACAAAATGTAAGATAACATATAAAGTAAATGTGCCAAGATTTACTAATACCTTAACATACACTAATAATGTTACGATAGTGAATGGAACATTTGCAAACGACGAACCTTTGACGGCTGATGAAGGCATAAATAAGACGGACACTTCTAACTTAATAGTAGCGGGCAAATATGTACATATCTGTCAATTTACCTATTCACAAGGTCCAAATAGTCAAAGTGTTTTTCATATCAAGGCAAAAGTGACAGAAGACATCTCGGATCAACAAATAACAAATACAGTAAGAGTTAACGGAACCCTAAACAAAGGAACATCTGGGGAAATACCATTATATGCTGAATCCACAAAGTCGGTCAATTTGGAAAATCCAAATGTAAGCATAGTTAAATGGGCAGATACAGCTGATATAGAGCCGGGACAGGAAGTAACATTCTATGTGCAAATACAGAATCCATCTGAGACAAATCTGATAAATTTGAGTATTAAAGATATATTGCCAAAGGGTTTTGAATATGTGCATAATAGCAGCAAATTAGAGGGGCAACTGTTTAATGAATCAAACAGTGCGATATTCAATGTTACTCCAGAAATTTATAATGAATCAAATAACAATACACAGCAAAATATAACCTGGAATGTTAGTAATTTATTGCCAAAGACAATTAAACTATTGACTTTCAAAGCAAAGGTAAAATGTAATATTACAGAAGGAGAAAAGAATACAAACAACGTTTGTATTAATGGAACAACACACGATGATGAAAGAGTTGGAGCATGCACGAACTACACGATGACAGGACACCTTGCACACCTAACAATAAACAAATATGCTGACAAGGATAAAGTGAAATGGTTTGATGTTGTTGAATATACTATAGCAATTAAAAATCCAGCGCTTGGTTCCGCTCATTCCATATTGAAAGAAATAAATGATACAATGGCAAAGAATTTGAAGTATATCAATAATTCTGCAACAATCAATGGAGAGGTAATTGAACCACAAATTATTGGAAACTACACCGATGGAACAACATTGATATGGAACGGTTCAAAGATAAATGATACAGCTGTCTGGGTTGGAACAAAGGTTGTTTTGAAATACAGGGTTTTGATAATGCCAGGCTTAAACGGAATCCTTGACAATAATGTATCATTGGAATACTATGACCCCTTGCCGGGGCACTTTGATCCAGAAGCAGTGTTTAAGGCATCATTTAGAAGTGCCATAGTAAGAGACGGATATGCGCCAAAACAAAATATTGTTTCAAGCGGAAATGTGAATCTGTTCCTCGGAGATGAGATAAATACACCTGTGACAACTACTACTACAATACACCTGAAACAGGGATGGAATTTGATTTCATTACCAATTCAACCGGAGGATACAAATATAGATATGGTTTTGAATAGCATAAAAGGCAAATATACGGATGTGTTCGCTTATGAAGACAGATGGGTTTACAAGAGCGAATATATGAATAAGTGGTTTGGCGATTTGAGTAAATTAGAGGCTGGAAAAGGATACTGGATTAAGGTCAACGAAGATTGCAGTTTAACAATTAACGGAATTATAGCCAAGAGTGCGAATATATCTTTGAAGCAAGGATGGAATTTGGTTGGACCATTGGCAACAACAGGAAAAAGTATTTCATTGGACAACCTCAATGTGCAATATACAGATATATTCACTTATGAAGACAAATGGGTTTACAAGAGCGAATATATGAACAAGTGGTTTGGCGATTTGAATAAATTAGAGGCCGGAAAAGGATACTGGATTAAAGTTGAGAACAATGAGGAGCAGCTTGTTATGTGATCCATAACAAGTTTTTTATTTTTTTATTTTTTTAAATTTTTTCTTTTTCTGTTTCTTTTTATTCTGTAGAAATTTTAATAAATTTTTAAAATAGGATTTTATGAAATGAATAAATTTTTTTTATTGGGAGTTTTAATAGTTTTATCTTTGCTTATGCAAGAGATATCAGCAGAATGTAATGCAACAGTTTGGGGAAAAATTGGCTTTTCTGGATGTAATAACAGTGCGGCAATAAATGCAACAATCCAAATAATGAGCGGATTCAAACTATTAAATTCCACACAAACAGACGAAAATGGAATTTATAACACAAGTATTTCTTTTAACGGCACATCAAAAAACATAAGTATAAGAATGATGAAAAAGAACGAAATAAAAACATATTATGACCTCACAATTAATTGTGAGGATAATATTTCTAAAAATCACTCTATTATTAAAGAACCAATACAATATTTTAGCGGGAATATTAAAATGATTGACAACGGTGATTTTAAAGATATTAATGAAACAGACAAAGTAGAAGTAGAAGTACATTTAAAACTTATTTTAGAGGATAGTAAAAATGTTAATGCGTCAGAAAGTATAAATTCTACCATAACAAGCAAGGGCAGTTATACTTATCGACTATCCCCAAATAGTTTTTATTGTTCTTGGCCAACAAAATTATATTTATGGGCAGAGCCAACAGAAAATTATTATTATAGAATATTTGATTATGAATATTTTGTTGCTATCAATTCTTCAAATTATACATCATTAGCAATTTGCAGCTATGATCATAATCCAATAACAAAAGATTTTATCAGATTTCCGCGAAAAAGTGTCAATGATAACTGCAGTTACATTGATGAATGCAAAAGCAATATTTGTAATCAAATTTCTCACACATGCCAATGTACGAGCAATTCAGATTGTGCAGATAGTCAGATTTGCAATGCAACAAAACAATGTCAAAATTTAATTTGTTCACCACCAAATGGAAGTGTTTATAATCATACCTGTGTGAATTGCACAGATAATGCAACTTGTGGAGAGCAATTTTGTAATTTAACTGTACATGCTTGTCAACCAATATATTGCACAGGAGATGATTTATGTCGCAGTAATCAAATTTGTTGTAATACAACAATGATACATCATCAATGCAAAAATTTGCATTGCTTTGACAATCAGAGGGCATTTAATCATACATGTGTTAATTGCAGTTCATTTGATTTTGATAATAATAACATAACAGATATTTTTGATGCTGTTTATCTTTTAGAATATATTAGTGGCGAAAAAAAAGACATTTCACCAGACATTTCACCAGGATGCGCAGATGTCGACAATAATGGAATCGTTGATTTATTTGATGCAGCATATATTTTATATTATTTATTATAGTTTTTTTAATTTTATAAAATATAAATTTAGTAATAATTTTTAAAATTATTTGTTGTATATTTTAATTAATTATATTAAGATGGATAAAAAAATTTTATTTATAGGTTTAGTAATAATTATTGTGGCACACATATACTCAGTATCGGCCGACAATTGTTCTGCGACAGTATCCGGAAATGTAAATTTTTATGGACAAAATAACAGTGTGGCAATAAATGCAACGATACAAATAATTAGCGGATTCAACATATTAAATTCCACACAAACAGACGAAAATGGATTTTATAACACAAGTATTTCTTTTAGTGGCACATCAAAAAACATAGCCATAAAAATGATAAAAGAAGGAGCTTATAGTTCAGAGGGAAAAAATTATACTTGGATCATTGATATGAATAATATGGCTTCAATTAATTGCAGTGATAATATTTCTAGAAATTATTCTATTGAAAAGTGTTTATCAGCAATTCCTTATAAAGGATCTATCAAATACGAAAACTTTGATAATATTTATGAAAAAGATGATGGAGATGAAGTAAAAATACATTTAGCAGCGATTCCAAGAGACAGTGGAGGAATATATATAGAAGATACAAATTTTACAAAGACGGATGAAAATGGTTCTGCTTATGTTCTATCCACAGATACATACACTTTTTGGCCAATGAATTTATATCTATGGGCAGAGCCAACAAAAAATTATTATTATAGGATATTTGATGAGGATAATTTTGTTGCCATCAGCTCTCCAAATTATACATCTTTAGCGAGTTGTAGTTCGTCTACTACAGATATAACAAAGAATTTTATAAGATTTTCAAGAAAAAATACAAGCGATAACTGCAATTATGATGATGAATGCAAAAGTAATATATGTTATAATGGAAATTGTGCATCATCAAAGAAAAATATTAATGAAACATGCGCATCAAATGATGAATGTTCAAGCAACAATTGCAACAATTACAGCCACAGATGTCTTCCAAATATAACAAATTTCTGCTACAGTGATAATGATTGCTGCAATTCATCTTCATTTAATGATGGCTTATGTAATTTAATTCAGTTCTGTAACAGCACAAATTTCTGTCAAAACGCCATGTCAAATTCAAATGTTTCAAATTCAAATATAACTGATGGAGCAATTGTAAGTAATTCAACAATAAACAAGTCAAATGTTAATAATTCCATAGTAAATCATTCTACATTGATATACTCAATGATAAAGAACTCAACAGTAAACAATTCAAGCTTATACGCATCAGTTGTATTAATAAGCAGCATTACAAACAATTCAGCATTATATAACTCCACAGCAAACAATTCAATAATAAGTAACTCAACAGTACAAAATTCAAACATAGCTAATTCGTCTGCATTAAATAGCACCATTACAAACAATTCAGCATTTTATAATTCAACAGCAAACAATTCAATAATAAGTAACTCAACAATTGCTAATGCAACAATAACACATTCTCAACTTACAAATTCAGCATCAGTCAATTCATTAATTAACAATTCCTTTACTAATAATTCAATAGTAAATAATTCAATAGTAAATAATTCAATAGTAAATAATTCAACAATAACCGAACAATCAGTCCTTTACAATTCAACCATCAACACTTCAAACCTTACTGATTCAAATGTTTCAAATTCAAATATAACCGAAAATTCAACACTTTACAATTCAACAATCATAAATTCAAATTTGATTGATAGTAATGCATCAAATTTAACTGCAAGCAATTCGCATATGACAAATTCAACAATCGTCAATGCAACAATATTAAATTCTCAACTTACATATTCAACATCAGTCAATTCATCAATTAATAATTCCTTTATTAATAATTCAGCAGTAAATAATTCATCAGTAAATAATTCAACAATAACCGAACAATCAATCCTTTACAATTCAACCATCAACACTTCAAACCTTACTGATTCAAATGTTTCAAATTCAAATATAACAAACGAAGCAAGTGTAAGTAACTCAACAATAAATAATTCAGAATTATATAACTCCACAATAGGAAATTCAATAATAAACAACTCAACCGCGTCTGTTTCAAATGTTTCAAATTCAACTATAACCGAAAATTCAACCTTTTACAATTCAACAATTGCTAATTCAGAAATATTAAATTCTCAACTTACAAATTCAACATCAGTCAATTCATCAATTAACAATTCCTTTACTAATAATTCAATAGTAAATAATTCATCAATTATTAGTTCAGAAATATCAAATTCATCACTTCCATCCGGATTAAACATTACCCACGCAATAATAAATAACAACATTATAACAAGCGGAAATGTAATAACCGCCGATGGAACAAATGTAACAGTAAATGTAAAAACATCTGGAACTTACATAAACGGAACATTTTACAATAATACTTATGCTATAATTTATCAAAATGGTACAGTTGCTACTGTTGCGCCGTTGCAAGGAAACAACATAACCGGCTCAACTATTGATAACATTTCAAGCATTGGCAATTCAAATGTTACCTATTCAAATGTGACAAATTCAACTATAAGCAATTCAAACTTAGATAACTCAACGGTAAATAATTCAATTGTAACAAACGGTTTAGAAGTAAGTAATTCAACTATAAGTGATTCAAATGTAAACAATTCAACTGTAACCGATTCAAATATTTCAAATTCAAATATTACAGATTCTACATTAGATAATTCAACTACAGGCAATTCAACAATTGCTAATTCAGAAATATTAAATTCTCAACTTGCAAATTCAGCATTAGTCAATTCATCAATTAACTATTCCTCTATTAATAATTCAATAGTAAATAATTCATCAGTAAATAATTCAGCAATAACAGAACAATCAATTCTTTACAATTCAACCATCAGCACTTCA
>MNZY01000237.1:42459-43609 GCA_001873845.1 Candidatus Altarchaeum sp. CG2_30_32_3053
AAACCTTACTGATTCAAATGTTTCAAATTCAAATATAACAAACGGGGCAATTGTAAGTAATTCAACAATAAATAATTCAGCATTATATAACTCCACAGCAAACAATTCAATAATAAACAACTCAACTGCATCTGTCTCAAATGTTTCAAATTCAACTATAACCGAAAATTCAATCCTTTACAATTCAGCAACCATAAATTCAAATTTGACTGATAGTAATGCATCAAATTTAACTGCAAGCAATTCAGCAATTGCTAATTCAGAAATATTAAATTCCCAAATTACAAATTCAACATCAGTCAATTCATCAATTAACAATTCCTTTACTAATAATTCAATAGTAAATAATTCAGAATTATATAACTTCACAGCAAGCAATTCAATAATAAGTAACTCAACAGCATCTATCTCAAACATCTCAAATTCAAACATAACTGAAAGTTCAATTCTTTACAATTCAACAATCACAAATTCAGGATCAGTCAATTCATCAATTAATAATTCCTCTATTAATAATTCAATAGTAAATAATTCATCAGTAAATAATTCAGCAATAACAGAACAATCAATTCTTTACAATTCAACCATCAGCACTTCAAACCTTACTGATTCAAATGTTTCAAATTCAAATATAACAAACGGGGCAATTGTAAGTAATTCAACAATAAATAATTCAGCATTATATAACTCCACAGCAAACAATTCAATAATAAACAACTCAACTGCATCTGTCTCAAATGTTTCAAATTCAACTATAACCGAAAATTCAATCCTTTACAATTCAGCAACCATAAATTCAAATTTGACTGATAGTAATGCATCAAATTTAACTGCAAGCAATTCAGCAATTGCTAATTCAGAAATATTAAATTCCCAAATTACAAATTCAACATCAGTCAATTCATCAATTAACAATTCCTTTACTAATAATTCAATAGTAAATAATTCAGAATTATATAACTTCACAGCAAGCAATTCAATAATAAGTAACTCAACAGCATCTATCTCAAACATCTCAAATTCAAACATAACTGAAAGTTCAATTCTTTACAATTCAACAATCACAAATTCAACAATCACAAATTCAACATCGGTCAATTCCTCAGTCAATAATTCCTTTACTAATAATTCAATAGTAAATAATTCAGAA
>MNZY01000142.1 GCA_001873845.1 Candidatus Altarchaeum sp. CG2_30_32_3053
TAAAATAAAATAAAATAAAATAAAATAAAATAAAATAAAATAAAATAAAAAACCAACACAGTGATAAAAATAACAGGCACGGGACATGTATTACAAAAAAGCGTCCGTGAAGTCAGAGAAACAATCCTCACAGTTAAGCCGGACTTTGTTGCAGTTGAACTTGACAGGAAGAGGTATGAAATTTTAGAGGAAAATAATTTTGATGTCCATTTTGAACAGGAGCATTATTCTGCGCGCGATTTATTTTCGGATCCCTCAAATATCATTCCGTATTTACTGGCGATGCTTCAAAGAGAAATTGGAAAAAAATTAAATGTCTTTCCTGGGGCAGAAATGAGGGAGGCAATTTTATGTGCAAAAGAAACAAACGCAGATATTATTCTGATTGACAGAGATATAAACATAACTATGAACCGGCTGTTAAATTTACCACTTAACGAAAAAATTAGGATGCTGACGCTTTCGCCAAAAATGGGTTTGGATATTGATTTTGAAGATGGAATAAATGGCCTAATAGACCCAAAAAATTTAAATAAAATAACAGGCATTATGAAAAAACTTCCGAAATTTTACCAAGGCATGGTTGAGGAAAGAGACATATACATGGCAAGAAATTTGTATAACCTTCAGTTAAATTTTCCTTATGCAAATATAATCGCCGTTGTCGGAGCCGGGCATAAAGAAGGAATTGAAAAATTTTTAAAAGAATTTGAAAATAAAGGTAAAACTGACCTCAATATTGACAAAATTAACAAAATTAACAAAATTAACAAAACCGAGAAAATTTCTTTGTCATTGCACTTTACAAATATTCTGTTTGCTTTTATTCTGGTGCTTGCACTTATTTTTTTAAAATTAAAGTTCAGGTAAATTTTGAGCAGTAAATTTTTCAGATATTTTTACTTTTTTCAGCATTTTTATGTCGCTTAAGTCCTGCGTTCTTCCGCTAAATTTCTTTATACTTCAAATTTATAATGTCATATCTCATAAATAATATTAAAAATCAAGCTCCATTTGTCTATCCCTGCACTCTCTGCTAAATTCGTCCAAATTTAAAATCATTCCATCCTCTGCTGCAACAACATCAACATTTGTTTCTTTGCTCAACATCCGTGCTATTTTATTCGTATCGCCTTTAAGCATAGTCCTTCCGAAATGTGTAATAATACATTTTTTCGGCTTTATTTCAGATAAAATTTTCCGTACATCATCAACACACAAATGCATTATTTTATCCTTCCCTTTATTCATAACTAAATTTATTATTAAAATATCTGAGCCTCCATAACTTTTTATCAGCCCCGGAAAATATTTTGTATCAACTATGAAAGAAATTTTGCAGTTAAAATCAAACATTATGCCGTAGGTCTCAACTCCGTGCCGATGTTCAACCGATGTCTTAAATTTTAAATTTCCAATTGCATAATCGGTACATGCTTTTAATACGGTAATTTTAATAAAATTTCGCAGATAGTTTAACAGGACCTTATTCTCTCCTTCTATACATTCTGCTGGTGCAAACAGCATTGGCTTTCTTTTAGTCCATCCGCCCTTCGTGATTACATCAATTATAACATTGAGGTCATTTGAATGGTCAATATGATTATGGCTTAAAATAATCGCGTCTGTTTTACTTAAATCAATACAGGGATTCGCATCGACCCACCAGACAAGCGTTCCAGGACCAGGATCAAGCATTATGTTTTTCCCTTTAATATGCATAAATGTTCCCGCCGAACTCCTTAGTTGTTTGGCCATGACAAATCTTCCGCCGGATGTTCCCAAAAACCGGATAAAATCTTCCATTCGGATATTTTCAGAAAAAAATAATAGTTATTTGAAAAATATAAGATATAAAGATATAAGATATAAAAATAATTATTAATAGACATAATTATTAAGTTTAACAAATTTAACTTTTAACTTAACAAATTTAACTTAACAAATTTAACTTTTAACTTAACAAATTTAACTTTTAACTTAACAAATTTAAAAAAACAATAAATTCATTAAAATGAAAGACAACAGCGGAATCGGAGAAATTATAAGAAGAATAGATAATGAAGCAAAAGCAAAGGTAGGAGAGATAGAAAAAAGTTCCGAACAAAAGGCAAATTTAATAATGCAGCATTTTGAACGGCTCGCAGAGGAAAATGCAGAGAAAATAAGAAAGCGTGGCAATGATGAAATTTCACTGATAAAAAGGCAAATAATTTCAAATGCGGAAATAGATGCGAAGGACAAAACTGACAAAGAGAAATTCGTCTGGGTTGAAAATGTGTTTGAGGAGGCAAGACAAACAATTTTAAACTTAAACGATAACGACAAAAAAAATATTCTGAAAAGAATGTGCGATATTCCAAATAAAGAAAATTTTGTGTTCTATGTTGATAAGAAATATATAAATTTGCTAGATAAGAATAATGCCGATGTTAAAGAATTAGATATTAACGACTTCGGAGTTATAATAAAAAGCAAAGATGACAGAGTAACAATTGACAACACACTGACAAATCGTCTGAATATTTTAAAGATGAACAGGAGATACGATGTTGCAAAAATTTTGTTTGGATGAATAATTATGAAAAATGTTTAAAATTGCCCTCAAAAATTGGTAATCATCTCTTTAAGTTAGGATAATTATTTTGTGAGATTTTTTAAAAATCTGCTTAAAAATTAAAATTGGATATTATAAATTTAATTTTAAACATTACAGAACTTACGCAAGGCAGATACGAATTCTTGACTTTTTATGTTCATTTACAAAATAATCTCCGTAAGTCCTATGATTTATAAAAATATTAGTAAAAAAACAGCAACTATTCAGCCGCCCAAAAAATACGCTCACTATTGTTCGGAGATTTAAAATTTCTAACGAAATTTAAAATAAGATTGAAAACCTACAGATTTTCAATATTTCAAAATTTCGTTTTGAAAATAAGTTCGCTTCGTTCCACTCACTTTGTTCGTGTCTTTTCAAATTCTCCGCGAATTTGAAAATAACCTCACTTTGTTCGGATATTTCAAAAACTTCGTTTTTGAAATTACGGGTAAATTTTTGATTTTTCGTATTTTTTGAGATTTTCAAAGGTAAATTTTTGCACCCACTGAATAGTTACAAAAAACAAATATATACTTATCCCAATTTTAGTGGGTCAGCACATAATATTTTAATAATGAAAATATCCGAAGATCTGACTGAAAGTTTATTTTATGTCAAAAAATTTAAAGGCGAAACATTTGTGGTAAAATTTGGCGGTTCAACACTGAACAGCAAAGACGCAGTTATTTCGGTTGGAAAAAATTTGAAATATCTGATGGATGTCGGGATAAATGTTGTCTTAATTCATGGGGGAGGTCCGCTTATTTCTAACACGATGAATGCATTAAATTTAGAGGTAAATTTTTATAACGGAGAAAGAATTACTGATGAAAGATCATTATATGTTGTAATCGGCGGTTTGTTTGCAATAAACAGAGATATCGTTGAAAAGATGAATAAAATAGATATTAAAGCAATCGGTATCAGCGGAATAATACGGGCAAAAAAAAAGGAAAATCTGGGATTTGTCGGAGAGGTTGAAGATATTGAAACCTGTGCAATAACATGTCTGATGAACGAAGGATATCTGCCGGTAATTAATCCGCTCGGAATTGATATTAAAAATAAAACCCCTCTTAATATCAATGCTGATTTTGCGGCAACTGAAATTGCACAGAAAATGAATGCGAAAAAATTTATTGTTCTGACATCTGCAAAAGGTGTGCTAGACAGAGACAAAAATTTGATAAGAAAACTCACTTTAAAACAATGCGATGAAATGATTGCAGACGAAACAATAACCAAAGGTATGATTCCAAAAGTGATATCGTGTAAAGATGCAATAGAAAAAGGTGTGGAAAGTGCACATATTGTTTGTGCTTATGAAGAGTTTCTACTCAATGAAATTTTTACTGAAACAGGAAGCGGAACGATGGTGATAAAGGATTAGAAATTTTAGGTTTTATCTTTGATATTGTGATGTATTTAAAAATCAAATGAAAATAATCTGTTAATTCACTATCATCACAGATTTGGAAATAAGAGCATTAAAATTTTGTGCAGAGTTGGAATAAGCAACGGCGAGGATGGCAGGGCGGCAATAAAATCAGGCATTGATGGAGTACTGCTTGCATCAGCATTTTATAACTTTGTGCAGGTGTGCATGTATTTGGCATGCTGTGTTCAATGAATAAAATTTCAAATATTTAATCTTATTTTAGTAACTATTCATGGTAATCATCCCTTTAAATTAACCTCACTTCGTTCGGATATTTCAAAATCTTTGCGATTTTGAAATGGGATAATTATTTTGTGAGATTTTTTAAAAATCTGCTTAAAAATTAAAATTGGATATTATAAATTTAATTTTAAACATTACAGGACATACACAAAACAAATATGAATTCTTGACTTTTTATGTTCATTTACAAAATAATATAAGTAAGTCCTATAACTTATAAAAATAATAGTAAAAAACAAATATATAATTATCCAGTTCTAGTGGGTCAGCACCAAAAAAATGGGCAAGTTATTACGATGCG